>NZ_CEEDOS010000035.1:0-54146 GCF_979256525.1 Klenkia sp. AC732
GAACCGGACGGAGACGGCGGCGGGAGAGCGGGCGGGGCTGCGCGGGGCGCTCACCTGCGGGGGGTTTGACGATCAGCGGAACCGGGGCAGCAGCGCCCCGTGACCGACTCTGCCACCGCAGCCACCAGCGCCAGCGCCGTTTCCGCACGACCCACGGCCGGCGCCACGGCCGCAGTGCGCACCCGCCGCATCCGCCAGGCTGCGCGTGAGCTGCTGGGCACCGGCGGCTTCCGGCCGGGCCAGGAGGAGGCCCTGCAGGCGGTCTGCGCCGGGCGGGACACCCTCGCGGTGCTGCCCAGCGGCGCCGGCAAGTCGCTGGTCTACACGGTGGCCGGGGAGCTGCTGGAGGGCCCGGTGGTCGTCGTCTCCCCGTTGATCGCCCTGCAGCGCGACCAGGTCCAGCGCCTGCACGACCTGGGGCTGACCGCGGCGGTGCTGAACTCCACCGAGTCGGCGACCGACCAGCAGGCCGCCCTGGACGGCCTGGGTGACGGATCGGTCCGTTTCCTCTTCCTGGCCCCCGAGCAACTGGCGAAGGCGCAGGTCACCGCCGCGCTGCGGGCGACCGCCCCCGCCCTGCTCGTCGTCGACGAGGCGCACTGCGTCTCCTCCTGGGGGCACGACTTCCGCCCGGACTACCTGCGCCTGGGTGCCGTCGCCGAGCAGCTGGGCGGCCCGACGGTGCTCGCGCTGACGGCGACCGCCGCTCCCCCGGTCCGCGCCGAGATCGTGGAACGGCTGCGGATGGAGGACCCCGCCGTCGTCGTCGCCGGGTTCGACCGGCCGGAGATCCGGTTCGAGGTCGAGCACCACGCCGACGCCGACGCCAAGACCGTCGCCCTGCTGGACCGCGCCGTCGCCGAGTCCCGGCGCGGGAACGGCATCGTCTACAGCGCCACCCGGCGGGGCACCGAGGAGCTCGCCGACGCCCTCGCCGGCCGCGGACTGCGCACCGGGGCCTACCACGCGGGGCTGGCCAAGAAGGCCCGCACGGAGGTGCAGCGGGCGTTCATGGCCGGTGAGTTCGACGTCGTCGTCGCCACCAGCGCGTTCGGCATGGGCATCGACAAGCCCGACGTCCGCTTCGTCCTGCACGCCGAGCCCGCCGACTCCCTGGACAGCTGGTACCAGGAGATCGGCCGCGCCGGCCGGGACGGCGACCCCGCGGTCGCCGTCCTCTTCTTCCGGCAGGAGGACCTCGGCATCCGCCGCTTCTTCGCCGCCGGGGTGCCCGCCGAGGAGGACCTGCAGCACGTCGCCGGGCTGGTCCGGGCCGGGGACGCCGCGGGCGCGGAGGTCGACGTCCGGGCGCTGCGGGAGGAGACGCACCGCGGCGCCACCCCGCTGACCCGTGACCTCAACCTGCTCGAGCAGGTCGGCGCCGTCACCCTCGCCGACGACGGCACCGTGCTCCCCTCCCCCGACGCCCCCGCGCCCGGCGAGGCGGCCACCGCGGCCCGGCAGCTGGCCGAGCACCACCAGCGCGTCGACGAGAGCCGGGTGGAGATGATGCGGGCCTTCGCCGACACCACCGGGTGCCGCCGGCAGTTCCTGCTCGGCTACTTCGGCGAGGAACTGGACGGCCCGTGCGGCAACTGCGACACCTGCACGGCGGGCAGCGCCCAGCAGGCCGCCGAGCAGCGCGCGCACGACCCGGCCGCCGGCACCTTCCCGGTGGACACCCCGGTCGAGCACGCCGAGTGGGGACCGGGTGTGGTCATGCGGGACGAGGGCGACCGGATCGTCGTCCTGTTCGAGCGGGCCGGGTACCGGACGCTGGCCACCCGCGCCGTCACCGAGCACCACCTGCTGCGGCCCCGCTCGGCGGCCTGACCGTTTCCCGCTCCGGCCAGGACGGGTAGACCCCCGGGACGCCCAGCCCCCGGCGTCGGCACCACCCCCGGGAGAGCCCCGTGACCACACCCCGCAACACCGGCACCCGACCCACCAGCGGCTGGCCCCGCACCCTCGCGCTCGCCGTCGGCGTCGTCTACACCCTGGTCGGCATCGCCGGCTTCTTCGTCACCGGGTTCGACGACTTCTTCGGCATGAGCGGTGACACCCTGCTCGGCTTCATGGTCAACCCGTTCCACAACGTGGTGCACCTGGTCATCGGGCTGGCCGGCATCGCGTTGTCCCGCACCCTGAGCGGGGCCCGGGCCTACGGCTGGTTGCTCGGCCTGGGCTACGGCGCCGTCTTCGTGTACGGCCTCTTCGCCGTCGGCGAGAGCTGGGACCCGCTGAACCTGAACTGGGCCGACAACTGGCTGCACCTGGCCAGTGCCCTGATCGGCTTCGTGATCGCCCTGGGCCCGGTCCGCCGGGTCGACACGGTCGACCACGGCCGGACCGAGTCCCTCGGCCCGAACCGCCGCCGCTGAGCCCCTGACCCGGGGCGGGACACCCGCGACAGCGGGTTACCGTCCCGGGCATGGACTTCGCACTCTCCGCCGCAGCCGAGGACGTCAGTGGCCGGATGTGGGACTTCATGCGCGAGCGTGTGTTCCCCGCCGAGGCCGTCTACCACGCATGGCGGCGGGAGCGTGGCCGCGACGACCACTCCCTGCCGCCGGTCATCGAGGAGCTCAAGGCCGAGGCCCGCTCCCGGGGCCTGTGGAACCTGTTCCACCACGAGCTGGCCGGGCTCTCCAACCTCGAGTACGCCTCCATCGCCGAGATCACCGGCTGGTCGCCGGTCATCGCCCCCGAGGTGGTGAACTGCGGGGCGCCGGACACCGGCAACATGGAGACCCTGATGCTGTTCGGCACCCCCGAGCAGAAGCAGCAGTGGCTCGAGCCGCTGCTGGCAGGGGAGATCCGCTCCGGGTTCGCGATGACCGAGCCCGACGTCGCGTCCTCCGACGCCCGCAACATCCAGACCTCGATCGTCCGCGACGGCGACGAGTACGTCATCAACGGCCGCAAGTGGTGGATCACGGGCTCGGCCGACGAGCGCTGCGCCGTGTTCATCGTGATGGGCAAGACCGACCCCGACGGCCCCGCGCACCAGCAGCAGTCGATGGTGCTGGTCCCCCGCGACACCCCCGGCCTGGAGATCGTCCGACACCTGCCGGTCTTCGGCTACCAGGACCAGCACGGGCACTCCGAGCTGCGCTTCACCGACGTCCGGGTGCCGGTCAGCAACATCCTGGCCGGGGAGGGCGAGGGCTTCATGATCGCCCAGGCCCGCCTGGGCCCGGGCCGGATCCACCACTGCATGCGGGCCATCGGCATGGCCGAGCGCGCCCTGGGCCTGATGGTCGCCCGCGCCCAGGACCGGGTCGCCTTCGGCCGCCCGCTGGCCGAGCAGGGCACCGTCCGGGAGGACATCGCCCGCTCCCGCATCGAGATCGACCAGGCCCGGCTGCTGGTGCTCAAGACCGCCGACCTGATCGACAAGTACGGGGCCAAGGGCGCCCGCACCGAGATCGCCGCCATCAAGGTCGCCGCCCCGCGGGTGTGCCTGGACGTCATCGACCGGGCCATCCAGCTGCACGGCGGCGCCGGCGTCAGCGACGACACCCCGCTGGCCGAGTTCTACGCCCACGCCCGCACGCTGCGGATCGTGGACGGGCCGGACGCCGTCCACATCCGGTCGGTGGCCCGGGAGGAGCTGGCGCGCGAGCGCCCCTACGTCGGCTGACCCCGGCCCGCGCGCCGAGCGTGGATCAGGGGCGTTCACCAGAGTCCGTCCTCCCACACCACATCTCGTGGGGGAGGACGGACTCTGATCAGGGACCCTGATCCACGCTCAGGCGCGCGGGGGTCACATGGCCAGGTTGCCGCCGATGGCGCCGCCGGCGAGGTGGCCGAGCAGGGTCTGCTGGTCCAGGCCGACCGCGGTGAGGGCGTCGGCGTCGCGAGCTGTGTCGATCGTGTCCGGCAGGTCCGCGGCCTCGACCCGCTCGGCGGTGTCGTTGTCGCCCTGCCCGTGCAGCAGCTGGACCAGGTCCTTCTTGGCGAGCTCCACGCGTGTTCTCCCGTCGTCCCCGGGAGCGCCGTCGGCCCCCGCCCGTGCCGACGTGGTGCCCGTCACACCGCGGGGTAAACGGCGTTTCCGCTCAGGCGGTTGAGGACCGCTTCACCAGGAACCCGCCGACGCCGGCGAGCAGCAGCCCCACGACGACCTGCGCGATGCCCACCGTGCCGCGGTCGCTGGAGAACCAGGTGGGGCTGGACAGCAGCAGCACGACGGCGACGCCGAGCACGAACAGCCCGACCAGACGCTCGCGGCGGGCGTTGCGGGTGCGGGGCTCAGCCATGCCTCCCACCCTAGGGACGCCCTCCCCGCCTCGGCATGGGATCCCCCGCATACCGCCTGACGCGTTGGCAGTATGCGAGGGATCCCATGCCAGGGCGAGGGGTCAGCGGACGCCGAGGAGGTGGTCCATGGCGAGCTGGTCCAGGCGCTCGAAGGCCATGCCGCGCTCGGCCATCGCCTGGACGTCGAAGGACTGCTCCCGCACGGTCGCCAGGGTCTCGCCGGCGGCCAGGGTCGGGGTGCGCAGCTCGTCGACGCGGGAGGCGGCCAGCGCCTCCTGCACCTCGGGGTCGGCCCGGAACGCGGCGGCCTTGGCCTTCAGCGCCAGGTAGTTGGCCATGCAGCCGCGGGCGGACTCCCAGACACCGGCGGCGTCCTCGGTGCGCGGGGGCTTGAAGTCGAAGTGCAGGTAGCCGTCGTAGCCGCCCTGCTCCAAGGCGTCGACGGTCCAGAAGGCACCGCGCAGGTTGCCGGCGCCGAAGCGCAGGTCCTGGTCGTAGCGCGGGCCGTGCTGGCCGTTGAGGTCGACGTGGAAGAGCTTGCCGTGCCACATGGCCTGGCTGATGCCGGCGGCGAAGTTCAGCCCGGCCATCTCCTCGTGCCCGACCTCGGGGTTCAGGCCGACCATCTCGGAGTGCTCGAGCTCGTTGATCAGCGCCAGGGCGTGGCCGATCGTGGGGAGCAGGATGTCGCCACGGGGCTCGTTGGGCTTGGGCTCGATCGCGAAGCGCATGTCGTACCCCTGCTCGATCGCGTACGAGCAGAGGGTGTCCATGCCCTCCTTGTAGCGCTCCAGCGCCGCACCGATGTCCTTGGCGGC
This sequence comes from Klenkia sp. AC732, assembly GCF_979256525.1. Taxonomy (NCBI): domain Bacteria; kingdom Bacillati; phylum Actinomycetota; class Actinomycetes; order Geodermatophilales; family Geodermatophilaceae; genus Klenkia; species Klenkia sp. AC732. The sequence continues at coordinate 5,082 of NZ_CEEDOS010000035.1, forward strand.
GCCGGACTCGGCGCCCTCGCGGCCACCCCAGAAGACGTAGGTGGTGGCGCCCAGCTCGGCGGCCAGGTCGATGTTGCGGGCGGCCTTGGCCAGGGCGTAGCGGCGGACGTCGCGGTCGTTGGAGGTGAACGCGCCGTCCTTGAAGACGGCGTGGCCGAAGAGGTTGGTGGTGGCCATCTCCACGCCCATGCCGGTCTCGGTCAGCGCGGTGCGGAAGCGCTCGAGGGTGGCGTCGCGGGTGGCGTCGTCGGGCACCAGGTCGTCGTCGTGGAACGTGACGGCGGCAGCACCGAGCTCGGCGAGCTGGTGGACGGCCTCGACCGGGTCCATCGGCGGGCGGACGGCGCCGCCGAACACGTCGACGCCCTGCCAGCCGACGGTCCAGAGGCCGAAGGAGAAGCGGTCGGCGGGGGTGGGCTTCGGGGTGGTCATGCGGAGGCCTCCAACGGCACGGTGGTGGGGTCGTGGAACACCGGCTGCAGCGCGACGTGCGCGCCGCCCCGGACGGCTGCGGTGAACCCAAGGGTGGACAGGACCACCCGGCGGGGGCCCTCGACCCGCGCGGCGAGCGCGCTGGTCAGGGGGTCGAGCAGGAACTCGCCGACCACGGCGAAGTACCCGCCGAGGACGACGACGGCGGGGTCCAGCAGCGACACCAGGACGGCGGCGCCGACGCCCAGGCCGGTGCCGATGTCGGTGAGCGCGGCCAGCGTGCGGGCGTCGCCGGCGCGGGCCCGGGCGACGACCTCGGCGAGCCGGTCCTCCAGGTCGCGGCCGGGGTCGCGGAGCGGGTCGCCGGGATCGGCGGCGGCGCGCAGCAGGGCGCCGAGGCCGACGACGGTCTCCCAGCAGCCCCGCCGTCCGCAGCCGCAGGGCGCGTCGCCGGGGGTGAGCGCCAGGTGGCCGACCTCGCCGCCGAGCCCGGTGCTGCCGCGCAGCAGCCGCCCGCCGCTCACGACGCCGCCGCCGACACCGACCTCGCCGGTCAGGTAGACCAGGTCGGGGGTGTGCGCGTGCGGGCCGGCCGACCACTCGGCCAGGGCGGAGAGGTCGGCGTCGTTGGCCACGGTGACCGGCAGTCCGGTGCCGGCGAGGCCGGCGGCGACGTCGAGGCCGGGCCAGCCGGGCAGGTTCGGGGCGGTGGCGACGACGGTGCCCTGCACGCTGCCGGGGACGGCGACGGTCAGGCCGACCGGGGTGGCGGCGACGTCGGCCAGCACCGCGCGGACCAGCGTCGTCACGGCGTCCAGCACCTGGCCCGCGGGGGAGCCGGCGACGTCGAGGGCCAGCCGGCGTTCGGCCCGGACCTCACCGCGCAGGTCCAGGACGAGCACGGCCAGGTAGTCGACGTTGACCTCGACGCCGACGCCGCAGACGCCCCGGCCGCCGAGCTCGACGAGGGTGCCCGGGCGGCCGACGGAGCCGGGCCGGTGCAGGGCGCCGTCGGCGACCAGCCCACGGTCGACGAGCTCGCCGACCAGGCTGGAGACGGTGGCCTTGGTGAGCCCGGTGTCCGCGGCCAGGCGGGCCCGGCTGCGCGGGCCGTCGTCCCGGAGGCGGGCCAGGACGGCGGCCAGGTTGGCGCTGCGCACCTGTCCCTGGGTCTGCACGCGCCACCTCCCAGCCGTCTCGTCCCGCCATTCGTTTGGTCGTTGCACTATTGTCTGCGTCACGCTCGCCCGTCAACCCAGGAGGTCCCCGTGCCGCTCGTCGCCGGTGTGGACAGCTCGACCCAGGCCTGCAAGGTCGTCGTCCGGGACGCCGAGAGCGGGGAGCTGGTCCGCGAGGGCCGGGCCCCGCACCCGGCGGGCACCGAGGTCGACCCGGCCGCCTGGGAGGCCGCGCTCACCGAGGCGCTGGCCGGCGCCGGGGGTCTGGACGACGTCGCAGCGCTCGGCGTGGGCGGGCAGCAGCACGGCATGGTCTGCCTGGACGAGGCCGGGGACGTCGTCCGCCCGGCGCTGCTGTGGAACGACGTCCGCTCCGCCGGTGCCGCGGCCGACCTGGTCGCCGAGCTCGGTGGCGGACAGGCCTGGGCGGAGGCCGTCGGCGTCGTCCCGGTGGCGTCCTTCACCGCCTCGAAGCTGCGCTGGCTGGCCGACGCCGAGCCGGCCGACGCCGACCGGACGGCGGCCGTGTGCCTGCCGCACGACTGGCTGACCTGGCGACTGTCGGGCGCAGCCGGACTGGACACCCTCGTGACGGACCGGTCCGACGCGAGCGGCACCGCCTACTGGTCGGCGGCCACGGGGGAGTACCGGACCGACCTGCTGACCCTGGCGCTGCGCGGGCGCACGCCGGTGCTGCCGCGGGTCGCCGGGCCGCACGAGCTGGTCGGCGCCCACGGCTCGGTACAGCTGTCCGCCGGCGCCGGGGACAACGCGGCCGCCGCGCTCGGGCTGGGCGCCCGGCCGGGGGACGTGGTGGTCTCGATCGGCACGTCCGGGGTGGTGTCGGCGGTGTCCGAGGTGGCCGCGGTCGACCCGACCGGCACCGTCGCCGGGTTCGCCGACGCCACCGGCCGGCACCTGCCGCTGGTCTGCACGCTCAACGCCGCCCGGGTGCTGGACTCGGCCGCGGCGATGCTGCGGGTGTCCCTGGACGAGCTGGCCGAGCTGGCGCTGCAGGTCCCGGCGGGGGCCGACGGCCTGGTGCTGGTGCCCTACCTGGAGGGCGAGCGGACCCCGGACCTGCCGCACGCCACCGGCTCGGTGCACGGGCTGACCCTGCGCACCTCGACGGCGGCGCACTGGGCCCGGGCCGCGGTGGAGGGCCTGCTGTGCGGGCTCGCCGACGGCATCGAGGCCCTGGTCGCCCAGGGCGCGGCGGTGGAGCGGGTGCTGCTGGTCGGTGGGGGAGCCCGCTCCCGGGCCGTCCAGGAGATCGCCCCGGCGGTCTTCGGCCGGCCGGTGCTGGTGCCCGAGCCCGGCGAGGCGGTCGCCGACGGTGCTGCCCGGCAGGCCGCCTGGGCGCTGACCGGGAGCCTCCCCGAGTGGGCCGCCGCCGGCACCCGGCTGGTGGAGGCCGACCCGACGCCGTCGGTGCGCGAGCGTTACGCCGAGGTCCGGGACCGCACCGACCGCTGACAGCAGGAGCCCGGTGGTCCTGGGGACCACCGGGCTCCTGTCGTGCTGCCGAGGGCCTAGACGGGGGCCCTGACCGAGACCTCCGCGACCTGCACGTTGCGGGCGGCCGCGGGAGCCCGGCCGTTGTCGTAGGCAGCCGTGACGACCAACCGGAGCTGCCGGGCCAGGACGTCGGGGGTGTCGAAGGTGGCTGCGGCGTTCGGCATCTCATAGGTGCCCAGCGTGGTCCAGGCCCCGTTGACCAGGGCCTCGATCCGCAGGCTCCGGGGGCCGTACCCGACCCGCGGGGTCACCGTCACCGAACCGATCGCCTGGGCGGTGCTGGCGCTCTGGCCGTACGTCACGGTGAGCGTCTCCGGGCGGGTCGGCTGGGGACCCTGACCCTCGGTGGTCCCGCTGCTCACCCAGAAGGTCGACGCCCTGCCGTCGACGGCCAGGGACGCCGGGTAGGCCGGCTGGCTGGTCGATGCGGTGGCAGTGGGGGCCGGGACCAGGCTTCCGGTGTAGTCCACCGGGGCCGGCTGTGGTGTCGTGTCGCGCTGAGCATCGGCACCCGTGGCGCCAGGACCGGTGCGCAGGTCAGTCACCCGGAAACCGCCTCGGATGCCATCGCCGACCTGCAGGTAGGCCATGCTCAGGACGCCGTCGCGCTGCAGCCGGGTCCGGTCGACGACCAGCTCGGCCAGCGGGTCCACGGCGGGGTCGCTGAAGGCCAGCTGCCAGTCCGACCAGGTGCTGGCGGCCGTCGCGGTGACGACCCGCCCGTCGGGCAGGACCACCCACGCCGTGTCCTGGGCGTCGAAGAGCAGCTTCGTCCGACCGGCGCTGTTGCTGTAGAAGGGCAGCTCCATCGACCGCCACGTTCCCTGGGCGTCCCGCCAGTGGTGGAAGGGCTTCGCGTACTGCGCCCGCTGGGAGTAGGTGGAGGTGTGACAGCCGCCGATGGCGGCCAGGTCGGCGTCGTTGAACTGGGAGGTCATCACGTGGACCCGACCCTGGCTGTCGAAGGTCTGCGCCTCCTGGTTGATCAGCCCGCGGTTGATCGAGATCGGGACGACGACGTGTGGGTCACGCACGGAGATCCGGTCGCTGGTCCCGGTCCGGCCGGTGACCCGACCGCTGTCGTCCGTCCAGGTGAGGCCGCCGTCCGAGCTGCGGGCGTACCCCAGGTCGTGGTTGCCCAGGCCGCCGCTGTTGCACCAACCGGCGCGCTCGCGCCACGAGAAGCTGATCTCGAGGTCCCCGGTCACCGGGTTGGTGCCGAAGCCGTGCAGGTAGCTGTACCGGGACGAGCTGCTCCCGTAGGGACCGGTCCACGTCCCGGTGGAGTCGGTGAAGCGCCCCAGGTAGGTCCAGGTCCCGGCCGCGTCGCCGTTGTAGCGGACCAGCGTCTGCTCGCCGGCGTGGGTGATGCCCTCGCGGTAGGTCAGCAACAGCTGCCCGCGGTTGACCTCGAACTGCGGGTAGGTCCACAGGCCGGTGTTGCCCGTCCCACCCGGGTTGGTGAACGGCAGGACCTGGACGACCGCCTCGAACGATCGGGACGTCCAGGCGGCCGTGGCGATGTCCGGCACGGACTTGACGTAGAGCTGGGCGCCCGTGTGGGTGCCCAGGGCGAGGTGGAGTCGCCCGTCGGACGGGGAGACGGCCATCGAGATCGTGTTGTGCGAGTCGTTGGCGGCGAGCCGGCCGTCGAGCTCGAGGCTCTGCCAGGTCCCCCCGGGCAGGGTCCGCCGGGACACCACGACGGTGCCGTCCTCGCGGTACCACGACGTGTACTGCTGGTTGCCGACGGTGAGCAGGACGTCCTGCTGGAAGCTCCCGATGTTGACCGAGCCCTCGTAGGTGACACGGGCGTGCGCCGCAGGGTCCAGCAGCTGGTCCGAGAGGCGCTGAGCTGGTGCCGCCTCGGCGGCGAGCGCGCGGGAGGACGGGGCGAGAGCTGTCTGACCACCGGCGAGCAGAGCCGCCAGGGTGACGAGGAGGACCACGGTGCGGGAGCGCCTCAGGGGGATCGTCATCGTTCCTCCGGTGTGTTGATACGTTTCAGTGCCAATGTGTCCCGGCACACAGCCACCTGACAAGGCGATGGCCGGAAGCGGTCAGTCCTCGCTGCCCGCTGCGCGGGGTGCAGTGCGTCGGGCTCGCACGGGCCTCAGACCAGGTCGTTCCGGACCGCCCAGACCACGGCCTCCACCGGGGTGCGCACCCCGAGGGCGCTGCACACGGACGCCGTCCGGCGCCGCACCGTCCGCGGCGAGGTCACCAGCTCCCGCGCGATCTGCTCCACCAGCAGACCCCGGGCGAGCAGGCTCAGCAGTACGACGTCCTCGCCCGAGATCGGCCCGGCCCGACCCGGTACGGCTGCCTCAGGCACGACCGGTACGGCGCTCGGCGGCGTCCCAGGGGCCAGGGTCGCCGACGGGCTCGTACCGGACGACGTCCTGGGTCACCCGCAGCAGCGCCCGCATCTCGGCGAGACCGCCGGACACCGCGCCGCCGGCTCTGGCCTGGACCAGGACGTTGCCCAGTGCGGCTGCCTCCACCGGACCGGCCACCACCGGCAACCCGCAGGCGTCCGCCGTCAGCTGCATCAGCAGCGCGTTGCGGGCACCACCGCCCACCACGTGGACGACGTCCACGTCGCGGCCGGACAGTTCCACCGCGGCCCGGACGGTGCGCCGGTAGGCCAGCGCCAGGCTGTCCAGGATGCAGCGGACCGTCTCGGCCTGGGACTGCGGCGGCGTCTGGCCGGTCTCCCGGCACAGGTCCGCGATCCGGGACGGCACGTCGCCCGGCGGCAGGAAGCGGGGGTCGTCGCAGTCGATGACCGCGGTGAAAGCCGGCACCCGGGCTGCGGCGTGCAGCAGTTCACCCAGGTCCGCCGGCAGCCCGGCCGCCGCCCACGTGCGCAGTGACTCCGACAGCAGCCACAGGCCCATGACGTTGCGCAGGTAGCGGACCGTGCCGTCCACGCCCAACTCGTTGGTGAACCCGGCGGACCGGCTGGGCTCGGTGAGCACCGGGTCGGGCAGCTCGAGGCCGACCAGCGACCACGTCCCGCAGGAGACGTAGGCGAAGCGCTCGGACTCGGCCGGCACCCCCACCACGGCCGAGGCGGTGTCGTGGGACCCGACGGCGGTCAGCGGCACGGGACCCACCAACCCGGTCTCACCGAGCACCTGGTCGGTGAGCAGGCCGAGCCGGTCGCCCGGCGTGGTCAGCGGCGGGAGGAGGGTCCGGGGCAGGCCGAGCGAGTCGACGACGGTCCAGGACCACTGGCGACTGCGGGCGTCGAGCAGCCCCGTGGTGGAGGCGTTGGTCACCTCCGCGCCCACGGCCCCGGTGAGCCAGTGGCCCAGCAGGTCGGGGACCAGCAACGCCGTGCGGGCGGCCTCCAGCTGAGCACTGCCGCGGAGCGCGGCGAGCTGGAAGACCGTCGTGAAGGGCAGGTGCTGCAGTCCGTTGACCCGGTACAGCTCCGCCACACCGAGCGCAGCGTGCACGGCGGGCACCGCCGTCTCGTGGCGGGCGTCGCGGTAGTGCACCGGGTTGCCCAGCAGCACGCCGTCGGCATCCAGCAGGCCCACGTCGACCGCCCAGCTGTCGATGCCCACACCGTCGACCGGTCCGGTGCGCCCGGCGGCCCGGAGGCCGTCGAGCACCCCGGCGTACAGCGCCAGCACGTCCCAGTACAAGCGCTCGCCGACCGGGACGGGCCGGTTGGCGAAGCGGTTGACCTCGGTGAGCTCGAGCCGCCCGTCCCCGACCAACCCGGTCATCACCCGCCCGCTGGAGGCCCCCAGGTCGACGGCGGCCAGTCTGAGGAGGCTCACCCCAGCCGCACGTGCAGGAAGTCCAGCTCGCACAGCTGGGCCACCCGCTCGAGCTCGGCTGCGCGGTGGCCGACCCCCAGCGCCCAGTGGTGCCCGACGCCCGAGGCACTCCACTCGTCGGTCCACTCGCCGGGGTCGACCCCGAAGTCGACGCGCGAGGTCGTGTTGCCGATGGCCAGCAACGGCCCGTCCACGACGGTCCCCTCGGCTGCGATCAGCCGGAACGAGCCGTCCCGCAGCTGCCCCAGCCCGCACAGCGTCACCGGTCCGTGCTGCACGTCGAACTCGACAGAGACGCCGTAGCCGCGCTTGCCGTGGAAGACGCCCAGGCCGCGCAGCAGCGGGCGGCGGGCGCTGATCGCCAGGTGCGCCGGCCCGTCGTGGCCCATCTCGACCACGCCGGCCCGGAAGTCCAGCGCCTGCAGCTCGGTGAACGACCCACCGCCGCCGAGACGGTCCATGACCAGCATCGCGATGGAGGTGCGCAGCTCGTACTCCCCGACGAGGGGGATGCCGCGGGCGGTGAGGAGGGAGGCGCCCAGGATCATCCCGGCGGCGACCCGCTCGTGGGCCTCACCGTCCAGGCCACGGTGGTAGTAGGCCATCGAGTCCAACGCGAAGTCCTCGACGAGTCGGTCCAGGGCCACCGACACCTGCGCACCCCACCGCAGCTCGGGTTCGGCGACGGACTCGTCCAGGGTGAACACGTCCCGGGCCAGCTGCACGCGGGCGTCGACCTCGGCCTCGGTGACCTTCTCCACCCGCACCCGCAGGTCGTCGATCTCGAGGACCTCGACGTGCCCGCCGAGCTGGGTGGAGATGCTGGTCAGGTCGGTGGAGACGTCCAGCATGCCCGGGTAGAGGTGTCCCATCAGCCCGTGCCTGCCGTGGCGCAGCATCCCGCGGACCCCGGCGGCCTTCACCCAGTGGGCGATACGCCCCCAGGCCCGCTCGTCTTCCACGTAGCCCGACACGGAGCGGAACGGGATGCCGGCGCGACGGAAGGAGTTGGCCATCTCCGGCAGCGGGCAGGCCCCGCAGTAGGCGAGCCACTCCCCGGTGCCGAAGGTCGCGTGGTCCATGACCTCGGTGGGCTGCAGGTTCAGCAGCAGCACCGGCGCGCCCGCCCGCTGGGCGACCGGGACCAGCATCGACGCCGTCATGTAGGTGGTCAAGAACCCCACGATCAGGTCGCAGCCGGCGGCCCGCAGCCGCTCCGCGGCCACGGCCGCCTCCTGGGCATCGGACACGAAGCCGACGTCGACCACCTCGCAGTCCAGGTCCTGCATGCGCTCGGACACCCGGCGCGCACTCGCCTGCAGCTGAGGGAGCAACTGCGGGAACTGCGGCCAGTAGGCGCCGAGCCCGCCGGCCACCAGGCCGACCTTGACGGGGCGGGTGCGCACCCGGGCGAGGCCGGCGTGCACCTGGTCGAGAGGGCTGCTCATCGTGGGGGCTCCAGGGGGGTTCGTGACGGTCAGCGGAGGAAGGCGGCGGCGACGCCGGAGTCGACCGGGACGTGCAGGCCGGTGGTCCGGGTCAGCTCGCCCCCGGTCAGGGCGAAGACGGCGTCGGCGACGTGCTCCGGGAGCACCTCGCGCTTGAGCAGGGTGCGCTGGGCGTAGTAGGCGCCCAGCTCCTCCTCGGGGACGCCGTAGACCGCAGCGCGCTTGGCACCCCAACCTCCGGCGAAGATGCCCGATCCGCGGACGACGCCGTCGGGGTTGATGCCGTTGACCCGGATGCCGTGCTCGCCGAGCTCGGCAGCCAGCAGCCGGACCTGGTGGGCCTGGTCGGCCTTGACCGCGGAGTAGGCGATGTTGTTCGGCCCGGCGAAGACGGAGTTCTTGGAGGAGATGTAGACGACGTCCCCACCCAGGCCCTGCTCGATCATGACCCGGGCGGCCTCGCGGGAGACCAGGAAGCTGCCCTTGGCCATCACGTCGTGCTGCAGGTCCCAGTCCCGCTCGGTGGTCTCCAGCAGCGGCTTGGAGATCGAGAGCCCGGCGTTGTTGACCACCAGGTCGACCCCGCCGAAAGCCAGGGCCGCGGCAGCGAACGCGGCGGCCACGGCCTCACCGTCGGACACGTCCGCGGCCACCCCGACGGCGACGTCGGTCGAGCCGATCCCGGCTGCGGCCTCCTGGGCCTTGGCCAGGTCGAGGTCGGCGACGACGACGCAGGCGCCCTCGGCGGCCAGCCGCTCCGCGATGGCCTTGCCGATGCCCGACGCGGCACCGGTGACCAGGGCGACCCGGGAGGCCAGGGGCTTGGGCTCGGGCATCCGGGCGAGCTTGGCCTCCTCGAGGGACCAGTACTCGATCCGGAACTTCTCGACCTCGTCGATGGGGGCGTAGGTCGAGACGGACTCGGCGCCCCGCATCACGTTGATCGCGTTGACGTAGAACTCCCCGGCCACGCGGGCGGTCTGCTTGTTCGCACCGAAGCTGAACATGCCGACCCCGGGCATCAGCACGACCGCCGGGTCGGCTCCGCGCATGGCCGGGCTGTCGGCCGAGGCGTTGCGCTCGTAGTAGGCGGCGTAGTCCGCGCGGTAGGCCTCGTGCAGCTCCCGCAGCCTGGTGGTGACCTGCTCCAACGGGGCGGTCGGCGGCAGGTCGAGCACCATCGGGGCGACCTTGGTGCGCAGGAAGTGGTCGGGGCAGCTCGTGCCCAGCGAGGCCAGCCGGGGGTGCTCGGCCGAGGCCAGGAAGTCCAGGACGACATCGCTGTCGGTCAGGTGGCCGACCTGCGGCTTGTCGGTGGAGGCCAGCCCGCGCAGCAGCGGGAACACAGCGGCGGCCCGGGCACGGCGCTCGGGCTCGGGCAGCGGCTCGAACTCCGGCAGCCGGGCTCCGAAGGGCTCGGGTCGGCCGTGCTCGGCGAGGAACTCCTCGGCGGTGCGGATGATCTCCAGGCTGTTGGCCTGGCACTGCGCGGAGGTGTCGGCCCAGGCGGTGATCCCGTGCCCACCCAGGACCGCGCCGATGGCCTGCGGGTTGGCCTCCGCCAGCGCGGCGATGTCCAGCCCCAGCTGGAAGCCCGGCCGGCGCCACGGCACCCAGACCACGCGATCGCCGAAGCACCGACGGGTCAGCTCCTCGCCGTCCGCGGCGGTGGCCAGCGCGATGCCGGAGTCGGGGTGCAGGTGGTCCACGTGCGCGGCCCGCACCAGCCCGTGCATGGCGGTGTCGATGGACGGCGCCGCCCCGCCCCGGCCGTGCAGGCAGTAGTCGAACGCGGCGACCATCTCGTCCTCGCGGTCGACACCGGGGTAGACGTCGACCAGTGCCCGGAGCCGGTCCAGCCGCAGGACGGCCAGTCCGGGCTCGGTCAGGGTGCCCAGGTCACCGCCGGAGCCCTTCACCCAGAGCAGCTCGACCGGCTGGCCGGTGACCGGGTCGGTCTCGCTGCCGGCTGCGGAGGTGTTGCCACCGGCGTAGTTGGTGTTGCGGGGGTCGGCCCCCAGCGCGTTGGAGCGCTGGAGCAGCTCGCTGACCACGGGGTTCGTCACGTCGTCGTCCTCAGGTCGGTGGGGTGTGCGGGGCGGTGCCGGACGGCGCTCACGCGCCCCAGGAGGCCTGGGTGCCGCCGACGCGGTCGGCGGCGAGACGGTCCTGGTGGCCAGAGGCTGCGTAGGCGGCGTTGGGGTCGGGGTGCAGGCCGGCGGACTCGCGCAGCTCGGCGAGCAGCGGACGTACGTCGGTGGCGAAGGCGTCGGTGAGCGCGGCGTGCGCCCCGAGGACGTCACCGGCCTGCTGGGCGGCGTGCAGCGCGACCCGGTCGACCAGCAGCGCCTTGGCGGTGGCCTCTTGCACGTTGGTCACCGAACGGATCTGGCCCGGGATCTTGGGCTCGATGTTGTGGCACTGGTCCAACATGAAGTTGACGCCGGACTCCGGGCGCAGCGCGTCGGCCTCGACGATCTCGTTCATGATCCGGAACAGCTGGAAGGGATCAGCCGCTCCGACGATCAGGTCGTCGTCGCCGTAGTTGCGGCTGTTGAAGTCGAAGGCGCCCAGCCGGCCCACCCGCAGCAGCTGCATGACGATGAACTCGATGTTCGTGCTGGGCGCGTGGTGGCCGGTGTCCAGCACGACCTGGGCCTGGTCCCCCAGGGCCAGGCAGTGCACCAGCGAGGTCCCCCAGTCGGGGATGTCCATCGCGTAGAAGTACGGCTCGTAGATCTTGTACTCCACGAGCAGCCGGTGCTCGGGGTCCAGCAGCGCGTAGATCTGCTGCAGGGAGTCGGCGAGGCGGTCCTGGCGCGCGCGCAGGTCGTCCTGACCGGCGTAGTTGGTGCCGTCGGGCAACCAGAGCTTGAGGTCGGTGGAGCCGGTGGCCCGCATGACCTCGACGCACTCGGCGTGGTGGGCGATCGCCCGGTCCCGGACCGTCTTGTCGGCATGGGTCAGCGAGCCCAGGCGGTACTCGTCGTCCTGGAAGAGGTTGGAGTTGATCGCGCCGATCGTGACGCCCTCATCGGCGGCGTGGGCACCCAGCTTCGCGTAGTCCTCGACCCGGTCCCACGGGATGTGCAGCGAGACGCGCGGCGCGGCGCCGGTCAACCGGTGGACGACGGCGGCGTCGGAGATCTTCTCCCACGGGTCGCGGGCGACCCCGGGGGCACCGAAGACCTTGAACCGGGTGCCGGAGTTGCCGAACGCCCACGACGGCAGCTCGATGGTCTGGGCGCGCAGCGCCTCGAGGGCTGCAGTGCGGAGGTCGCTCATCGGTGGTCCTGCTCTCGTACGTGGGATGGGGTGTCAGTGGGTGTGAGCTGGTCCTCCAGGTGGAAGACCTCGGTCAGCAGCAGCAGCCCCTCGTCGGGGCGCCGGCCGGCCAGACCGGTGAAGAAGGGGGCCATCTCCGCCTGCCACCGGGCGTTGACCTCGGTGGCCTCCATGGCGGCCTGCGCGGCATCGAGGTCGTGCGCCTCGACGTAACCGACCAGCAGGCCGTCGGGCCGGGCGAAGAGGGAGTAGTTGTGCCACCCGGACTCGGCGAGGGCGGTCGTCATCTCCGGCCAGACGCTGGCGTGCCGGCGGGTGTACTCCTCCAGCATCTCCGGACGGACCTGGAGGAGGAAGCAGTAGCGGGGCACCGGAGGTCTCCTCGGGCAGTCGGGGCGGGGAGCAGGTGCTGCCCGGGGGTGTACGGGTCGTCGTGGTGACGGCCCGCACACCCCCGGGGTCGCGCGACTCAGAAGTCGAAGTCGGCGATGTTGCTGGCGTCGAACACGGTCGGCGGGCCGAGCACGATCGAGGGCCCGGTCTCACCGGTGGGGGCCAGGACGGTGTACTCGCCCAGCCGGCCGGCCTCGAAGGTCGCGCCCTCGTCCAGGTTCGTGGTGCCCGAGGCGAGCGCAGCCGCGGCGTAGCCGGCCAGGTAGCCCAGGTCGTTCGGGTTCCACAGCTCGAAGCCCTGGACGGTGCCGTTGTCGACGTACTCGCGCATCTGGGAGGGCAGACCCAGCCCGGTCAGAGTGACCCGCGAGGCGACGTCGGGGTTGTTCGACAGGTACTGGGCGGCCGTCGAGATGCCCACGGTGGTCGGCGAGATGATGCCCTGCAGGTCCGGGTAGGCCGAGAGCAGGCCCTGCAGGACGGTGAGCGAGGTGGCCGGGTCGTCGTTGCCGTAGACGGTGTCGACCAGCTCCAGGCCGGGGTAGTTCTCGGCGATGTAGGGCTCCATGGCCGCGATCCACGAGTTCTGGTTCGTGGCCGAGGCGGCCGCCGACAGGATGGCGATCTGGCCGGTGTCGGTGCCCATGTAGTCCACCAGCAGGTCGACCTGGGAGGTGCCGATCTCGGTGGTCTCCGCCTGGTTGATGAACAGGTGGTCGAAGGCGTCGCAGGCGATGTCGGAGTCGAACGCGAGGACGGCGATCCCCGCAGCGTCAGCCTGCTGCAGGGTCGGGCAGAGCGCCTGCGGGTCGTTGGCTGCGATCACGATCGCGTCGGCCTGGGCCTGGATCGCGGCCTGGATCGAGGGGATCTGGGCCGCAGCGGTCGCCTCCGTGCCGCTGCTCACCGTCACCGTGCCACCGAGCTCCTCCAAGGCGGTCTCACCACCGTCGAGGGCCAGGAGGGTGTAGGGGTTCTGGGTGTCCTTCGGGATGAAGTAGACGCTCAGGCCCTCCTCGACGGCGGTGGCCGTGGCGTCGCCACCGGCGGAGGCGCTGCCTCCGCCGTCGTCGCTGGAGCCACAGGCGGCGAGGGTCAGGCCCACGACAGCCGTGCTGACGACGGCGGTCATCCGCCGTCGGTGGGATCGGATCTGCGTCATTGCTGGATTCCTTCCGGGTGGTGCGGGGGAGGGCTCGGCGGCGGGGGACCCGCCGGACGAGGGCCTGACCGGGCCAGGGTCGGTCCGGCGCGCGATGCGGACCGGTTCCGGAGTCGAGGTGGTGCGAGGGGGAGATCGGCGAGACGGACCCGTGGGGCGCTCAGGTCCGGGTGGGTGGGGTACGCACCCGGTCGCGCAGCCGTCGCCAGACGGCCGGGGTGTTGGGGACCAGGACGCTGATCAGCAGCAAGAACCCGGTGACGATGTTCTGCACCTCGGCCTGGACCTGCTGCTGGGTGAGTGCCTGCTGCAGGACTGCCACGATCGCCACCGAGAGCACCACGCCCAGGACCGTGCCGCGCCCACCGAAGATGGACACGCCACCGAACAGGACCACGGCCACCACGGTCAGCTCGAGCCCGAACCCGGCGCTGTAGCTCGCCGAGGAGTTCTTCAGCGCGAACAGGACACCGGCCAGCGAGCACAGCAGACCCGACAGGACGAAGAGACCGAACCGCACCCTGGTCACCCGGATGCCGGCGAACTCGGCGGCCTCGGGCTGCAGGCCGATCGCGTAGAGCGACCGCCCCGACGGCGTGGCGTGCACGAAGGCCGCGGTCGCGACGGCCAGGACGGTGAAGACCGCCAGGGAGTAGGGCACCTGGGTGCCGGGGATCGGGAGCACCCCCAGTGTCGCCACCTCCGACGGGAAGGGCGTGGTGGTCGGGTTGGGCAGGATGATCTGGGCGATGCCCCGGAAGAGGGTCAGCGACCCGATCGTCACGGCGATCGACGGCAGCCCGAGGTAAGCGACGAGGTAGCCGTTCAGCGCCCCGCCCACGAGGCCGGTCAGCAGCGCGGCTGCCACCGCGACACCGAAGGGCGCGCCCGCTTGCCACAGGACGCCCATGACCGCCCCGGACAGGGCCAGCATCGCCGCGACGGACAGGTCGATCTCACCGATCAGCACGATCATCAGCAGCGGCAAGGCCATGATCGCGATCTCGCCGATGTTGAGCCCGGCGAAGAAGAACGTGGTGCCGGTGAAGAAGTTCTCCGAGCCGGTGGACCCCACCACGAGGGTGAGCAGCAGGAGCACCACCAGGGCGCTCTCCCAGCGGATGCCGGCCTTCCACCAGGCCTTCGAGGTGGTGTCCACGCCGGTGTAGCTGGGTGTCGGCTCCTGGGCCCGGGCGGGCTCGGGGCGGACAGCGGTCTCAGACATCGCGGTGGGCTCCTTCCTGGGAGCGCAGTCGCCGGGCGATGCGCAGGGACAGCGAGCGGTCGAAGGCGATGGCGCCCAGCAGCAGCGCCCCGGCGATGGCGTCGGTCCAGAAGCCGGAGACCCGGCTGGCGACGAGCGCCTGGTCGATGGTGTTCAGCAGGAGGGCCGCCAGGGCCGCGCCCACGACCGTGCCGCTGCCCCCGAAGATCGCGACGCCACCGACGACCACCGCAGCGACCACGAGGAACTCGTAACCGCGCCCGGCGGTGACGTCGACCTGGGCGTACAGAGCGACGAAGAGGGCCCCGGTGAGTCCGGCGAGCGCGCCGCTCACCAGGAACGCGGTGAACACCCGCTTCTCCGACGGGATGCCCGCCAGCTCGGCCGCGGCGGGGTTGGACCCGATGGCGTAGAGGTCCCGCGCCGAGCGGAAGGAACGCATGACGTAGGCGGCGATCACCACGACGGCCAGCACGAGGAGGAAGAGGACCGGGATCCCGAGGACCGTCTCGTAGCCGATCCGCTGGAACTCCCGCGGGACGGACTGCGGGTTGATGATGACGCCGTCGACGAGCAACCCGTCCAGGCCGCGGATGAGGTAGAGCCCGGCCAGGGTGACCACGAGGCTGGGCACCCGGAAGACGGTGACGACCATCCCGGTGATCGCACCGAAGACGGCGCCGAGCCCGATGCCGATGAGGAAGCCGAGGAACACCGGCATGTCCGGGTTGTCCCGGAAGCTCATGCCCACCACGTAGGCGGTGATGCCGACGACAGAACCCACCGACAGGTCGACGTTGCGGGTGACGATGACCATCGTCTGACCGACGGCCAGCAGGGCGATCAGCGAGGCACCCAGGAGCAGCTGTTGGACGCTGTTGGCGCTGGCGAAGGCCTCGTTCTTGGCGGTCGCGGCCACGAAGACGACCGCGATGAGGACGGCGATGCCCGTCTCCCTGGCCCGCAGCACCCCGCCCACGCGCTGCTTCAGCGGGGTGCGGGACGACGCAGCCGACCTGGGCGCCGAGGTGGAGGTGGTCATGCGGCAGCTCCAGAGGTCAAACCCGACGCCGCGCGCATGATCGAGTCCTCGGTGGCCTCGGCCCGGGACAGCTCCGCGGTGATCCGGCCCTCGTGCAGGACCAACACCCGGTCGGCCATGCCCAGCACCTCGGGGAGCTCGGAGGAGATCATCAGGACGGCCATGCCGTCGGCGACGAGAGAGTCGATGATGCGGTGGACCTCGGCCTTGGTGCCGACGTCGATGCCGCGGGTGGGTTCGTCGATGATCAGCAGTTGCGGGTCGCGGCTGAGCCACTTGCCCAGCACCACCTTCTGCTGGTTCCCGCCGGACAGCGTGGACGCGGCATTGCCGAGGCGACCGAACTTCAGCTGCAGCCTGCGGGCCCACTCGGCAGCCAACGAGCGCTCGCTGGAGCGTCGCAGCAGACCGCCCGTGGCCAGCCGGTCCAGAGAGGCCAGGGCCATGTTCTGGTCGATGGGCATGTCCATCACGAGACCCTGCTGACGGCGGTCCTCGGGGACCAGGGCGACGCCCGCTGCCATAGCCGCGCGCGGTCGGTGACCGGGCAGCTCCCGACCGAGCACGGTGACCCGCCCCCGCGAGCGCGGGTCGATGCCGAAGACCGCTCGGGCGACTTCGCTGCGACCGGCCCCCACCAGACCGGCCAGGGCCACGATCTCCCCACGCCGGACCTGGAAGGAGATGTCGGAGAAGACGCCGTCCTCACCGATCCCGTCGACGTCGAGCACGACCTCACCCGGGGCGGTCTCGCTCTTGGGGAACAGGGCGTCCAGGTCGCGGCCCACCATCGACCGGATGATCTCGTCGACCGAGACCTCCTCGATCGGGGCGGTCCGCACGAACCGACCGTCCCGCATGATCGTGACCCGCTGGCAGCTGGCGTAGACCTCTTCCAGGCGGTGGCTGATGAACATGACCGCCGCCCCGTCGGCGCGCAGCGTCTCCATGACGCTGAACAGGCGCTGGACCTCGACCCCGGTCAGGGCTGCGGTGGGCTCGTCCATCACCAGCACGCGGGCGTTGAGCGAGAGGGCCTTCGCGATCTCGACGATCTGCTGGTCGGCCACCGACAGACCGCGAGCCGGACGGGCGGGGTCCAGCACGACCCCCAGCCGGGCGAACACCTCACGGGCGGCGGCGTTCATGGCCCTGCGGTCGATCCGGCGACCGGCGACCGTGGGCTGCCGGCCCATGTAGATGTTCTCGGCGACCGTGAGGTCGGGGAAGAGGGTCGGCTCCTGGTAGATGATCGACACGCCGGCGTCGCGGGCGTCGGAGGCACCGTTGAAGACCACCGGCACCCCGCCCACACGCAGCTCACCGGCATCGGCCCGGTGCACCCCGGCCAGGATCTTCACCAAGGTGGACTTGCCGGCGCCGTTCTCGCCCAGGAGGGCGTGGGCCTCGCCGGGGAACAACTCGATCGACCCGTCGACGAGTGCCCGGACCGGGCCGAAGCTCTTCTCGGCGCGCTCCAGGACGAGCAGTGGATCGGCCGTCGCTCGTGGCTCCACGTGTCGCCTCCTCCAGCGGTTGTGAAACGGTTCATCCGTTCTGTGGCGCAGACCATAAGAGTGGCGTGGATCGCGTGTCAAGCACCACGTTGGACTCGTTTAAGCATCGACTGGGCCAGCCGTGATGGGCGGTTGACACGTTTCATCCACATGGCACCATGACCGTGGTCCACGTCACCGCCCGTCCGGCGACCGGCCCCCCGCCCCGTGTCGACCGAGGAGCCACCCTGACCACCAGCATCCGCGACGTCGCCCGACGGGCCGGTGTCTCGCTGGGCACGGTCAGCAACGTCCTCAACCGGCCCGACCAGGTCAGCGCGGCCAGCCGCGAACGGGTGCTCGCGGCGATCGCCGAGCTCGGGTTCGTGCGCAACGAGTCCGCCCGCCAGCTGCGCGCGGGCACCAGCCGGACGATCGGCCTGGTCGTGCTGGACATCGCCAACCCGTTCTTCACCGACGTCGCTCGTGGGGTCGAGGACGTGGCCAACGAGGCCGGCCTGGCGGTCATCCTGTGCAACTCCGACGACCTGCCCGCCAAGGAGGGCGCCTACCTGGACCTGCTGGCCGAACAGCGGGTGCAGGGCGTGCTCATCACCCCGACCGCCGAGCTGTCCCCCCACCTGGCCGCCCTGCGGCGACGGGGGGTGCCGGTGGTGCTGCTGGACCGGCGGGCGCCGGGCCCGGGCCAGTGCGCGGTCACCGTCGACGACGTCCTCGGCGGACGCCTGGCAGCCGACCACCTGCTCGAGCGCGGGCACCGGCGGATCGCCTTCGTCGGCGGCTCGTCGGGTCTGCCGCAGGTCGAGGAGCGGCACGCCGGCGTGGTCGCCGCCGTCCGCGAGGAACTCGGCGGGGAGGACGCGCTGACCGTCTTCTCCCCGGAGAAGCTCACCGTGGCCGCCGGCCGCGAGGCTGCCGCGGAGATCATCGGCATGCCGGCCGCGCGGCGACCCACCGCGGTCGTCTGCGCCAACGACCTGCTGGCACTGGGCATGCTGCAGGAGATGGTCCGGCACGGGGTCCGGGTCCCCGAGGAGTTCGCCATCGTCGGCTACGACGACATCGACTTCGCCGCGGCTGCTGCCGTCCCGCTGACCTCGGTGCGCAAGCCGCGCCAGGAGCTGGGCCGCCGGGCCGCCCTGCTGTTGCTCGACGAGGCCACGCGCGGCCCCGACCACGTGCACGAGCAGCTGGTGTTCGAGCCGGTGCTGGTCGTCCGGGAGTCCTCGATGGTGCGTCGCACGAGGCGCTCGAGCGCTGGTGGCACCACCACCCCCGACACCCGTCGTACTGTGGTCGGACCACACACCACCACCCCGGCCGGCACGAGCCCGGTCACCGAGGAGAGCGCGTGAAGGTCGCCGTCTTCGCCACCTGCCTGGTCGACACCCTGACCCCGCAGGTCGGCATCGCCACCGTGCGGCTGCTCCAGCGGCTGGGGCACGAGGTCGTCGTCCCGCCGGGCCAGAGCTGCTGCGGGCAGATGCACGTCAACACCGGGTACCGCCGGGACGCCGTCTCCATCGTGGCCAACCACGTGCGGGCCTTCGAGGGCAGCGACGTGATCGTGTCGCCGTCCGGGTCGTGCGTGGCCTCGATCCACCACCAGCAGGCCCAGGTCGCCCGCCGGGCCGGGGACACCGCGCTGGCCGAGGCCGCGCAGGAGCTGGCCGGCCGCACGTACGAGCTGTCCCAGTTCCTGGTCGACGTCCTGGGGGTCACCGACGTGGGCGCCAGCTACCCGCACCGGGTCACCTACCACCCGACCTGCCACTCGCTGCGGCTGCTGCGGGTCGGTGACCGGCCGCTGCAGCTGCTGCGCGCCGTCCGCGGCCTCGACCTCGTCGAGCTGCCCGGCGCCGAGCAGTGCTGCGGCTTCGGCGGCACCTTCGCGGTCAAGAACGCTGAGACGTCGACGGCGATGCTCACCGACAAGATGGCCGCGGTGCTCTCCACCCACGCCGAGGTGTGCACCGCCGGGGACGCGTCCTGCCTGCTGCACATCGGCGGCGGCCTGACCCGGCTGACCTCGGGCACCCGCACGGTCCACCTGGCCGAGATCCTGGCCTCGACCGACGGCGCCCGCACCGCCACGCAGGTCACCCAGCCGGCGGTGCTCGCGTGACCGCCGTCCACCTGGGCATGCCCACCCTGCCCACGGCCCCCCGGGGCGTGGGCCACCTGCGCGGCACCCGCTCGTTCCCCGACGAGGCCCGCGACTCCCTGCGCAACGGCCAGCTGCGCGCCAACCTGGGCCACGCCACGACGACGATCCGCGGCAAGCGGGCCGGCGTCGTGGCCGAGCTGCCCGACTGGGAGCAGCTGCGGCAGGCCGGGGCCGCGCTCAAGCGCGCCACCATGGCCCGCCTGGACGACCACCTCGAGGAGCTGGAGCGCCAGGTCACCGCCCGCGGCGGCACCGTGCACTGGGCCCGGGACGCGAACGAGGCCAACCAGATCGTCGTGCGGCTGGCCCGGGAGGCCGGCGCCCGCGAGGTGGTCAAGGTCAAGTCGATGGCCACCCAGGAGATCGGCCTGAACGAGGCCCTGGAGGCCGCCGGGATCGACGCCTTCGAGACCGACCTGGCCGAGCTGATCGTCCAGCTGGGGGAGGACAAGCCCAGCCACATCCTGGTGCCGGCGATCCACAAGAACCGGTCCGAGGTGCGCGAGATCTTCGCCCGCACCATGCCCGACGTCGACCCCGACCTGACCGACGACCCGCGCCAGCTGGCGATGGCCGCCCGCGCGCACCTGCGCGAGCGGTTCCTGCGGGCGACGTTCGCGGTCAGCGGGGCCAACTTCGCCGTCGCCGAGACCGGCACCCTGTCGGTCGTCGAGAGCGAGGGCAACGGCCGGATGTGCCTGACCCTGCCCGACACCCTGGTGACCGTCATGGGCATCGAGAAGCTGGTGCCCACCTGGCGCGACCTCGAGGTGTTCCTGCAGCTGCTGCCCCGCTCGAGCACCGGTGAGCGGATGAACCCCTACACCTCGACCTGGGCCGGGGTCACCCCCGGCGACGGCCCGCAGGACTTCCACCTCGTCCTGCTGGACAACGGCCGGACCGCGGTGCTCGCCGACGAGGTGGGGCGCGAGGCGCTCAACTGCATCCGCTGCTCGGCCTGCCTGAACGTCTGCCCGGTCTACGAGCGCGCCGGTGGGCACGCCTACGGCTCGGTCTACCCGGGCCCGATCGGGGCGATCCTGTCCCCGCAGCTCACCGGGGTCGAGGACAACGCCTCGCTGCCGTACGCCTCCTCGCTGTGCGGGGCCTGCTACGACGTCTGCCCGGTGGCCATCGACATCCCCTCGATCCTGGTGCACCTGCGCGCCGAGCACGTCGAGGCCCAGACCCACCCGACCGCGGAGTCCACCGCGTTCGCCGCGCTGGCCCGGGTGATGTCCCGGCCGCGGCTGTGGCGCGCCGCCCAGCGCGCCGCCGGCCTGGGCCGCTTCCTGTCCCGCGGGAAGCCGGTGCTGCCCCGGCTGCCCGGCCCGGCCGCCGGCTGGACCCGGTCCCGGGACCTGCCGACCCCCCCGGCCGAGACCTTCCAGCAGTGGTGGGCCAAGGAGAACGGTGGTGGTCGCTCGTGAGCGCCCGCGACGACGTGCTGTCCCGCATCCGCAGCGCCCTGGGTCCGGACCGGTCCGTCCCACCCGAGGGGGTCCGGGACTACCGGCTCACCGACGACCGCCCCCTCGACGTGCTGCTCGACGTGCTCGTCGACCGGGTCGAGGACTACCGCGCCACGGTGGCCCGCTGCGGCCAGGACCAGGTGCGGACGACGGTGCAGCGCTTGCTCACCGAGACCCTCGGCGAGCACGACCCGGCCGACGTCGTCGTCGCCCCCGGGCTGCCGGCCCCCTGGCGGCCCGAGGGCAGCACCGAGGACGACGACCGGCCCGCCGTCGAGCTGGCCGCCCGCGCCGCCGCCGTCACCGGGGTGGCCGTGGCGATCGCCGAGACCGGGACGCTGGTCCTGGACGGCTCCCCGACGTCGGGACGGCGCGCGCTGTCCCTGCTGCCGGACTGCCTGGTCTGCGTGGTCACCGCCGACCAGGTGGTCGGCAACGTGCCCGAGGCACTGGCCCGGCTGGACCCGCTGCGCCCGCTGACCATGGTCAGCGGGCCCTCCGCGACCAGCGACATCGAGCTGGAACGGGTCGAGGGTGTCCACGGCCCGCGCACCCTGCTCGTGGTGCTCGTGGCACCGGCGACAGACTGAGCGGCGTGGAGACCGACTGGGCAGGGACGCACACCTTCGAGGCACCCGTGCAGCGGCCGGGGTCGGTCGCGCAGCTGCAGGAGCTGGTCGCCGGCACCCCGGCCGTGCGGGCGCTGGGGACCCGGCACACCTTCAACGGCCTGGCCGACGGTCCCGGCGTGCTGGTGGACCTGACCGCGCTGCCCGACGAGGTCGCCGTGCACGACGACGGCACGGTCACCGTCAGCGCCGGCACCACCTACGGCGCCCTGGGCCGCGAGCTGCACCGGCAGGGCCGGGGGCTGCACAACACCGGGTCGCTGCCGCACATCTCCGTCGGGGGAGCGGTGTCCACGGGCACGCACGGGTCCGGCGACGGGGCCGGCTGCCTGGCCACCGCGGTCCGCGGTCTGGACGTCGTCGCGGCCGACGGCACCCTGAGCCGGGTGGCGGGGGAGGACCTGGAGGCCCGCGCGGTGGCCCTGGGCGCGGGCGGCGTCGTCGTCCGGGTGGTGCTGCAGACCGAGCCGACCTACCTGGTGCGGCAGGACGTGTACCGCGGGCTGTCGCTGACCGCGCTGGTCGAGGACCCGGCCGCGGTGACCGGCGCGGGCACCAGCGTCAGCGTCTTCACCCGCTGGGACGGCGTCGGCGACGTGTGGGTGAAGACCCGGCTGGCCGGCAGCGACCCCGGCACCGTGCCCGGCACCGTGCTGGACGCCGTCCTGGACCCGGAGAGCCGGGACCGGATCACCGACGAGATCGTGGGCAACGTGACCGCCCAGGGCGGGCAGCCCGGCCCGTGGCACGAGCGGCTGCCGCACTTCCGGCACGACGCGACGCCCAGCAACGGCGACGAGGTGCAGAGCGAGTTCTTCGTGGACCGGGCCGACGCCGGGGCCGCGATCGCCGCGGTGGCGGCGGTGGGGGAGCAGCTGCGGCCGCACCTGGTGGTCAGCGAGCTGCGCACGATCGCCGCGGACCGGCTGTGGCTGTCCCCCGCGTACGGGCGGGACTCCCTCGCGCTGCACTTCACCTGGCGCAAGACGCCCGAGGTGGGCAGCGTCGCCGTCCCGCTGGTGGAGCAGGTGCTCGCCCCCTTCGGCGCCCGACCGCACTGGGGCAAGGCCCACGGCGTGCGCGACCTGTCCGGGCTGGTCCCGCGGCTGGCCGACGCACGGGCGCTGCTGGACGGTCTGGACCCCTCCGGCGTCTTCTCCTCGACGCGACTCACCCGCCTGGGGGTCCGGGGGTCGCGGTACTCGTCATGACGACTGGTATTGTGAGCGTTAACACTCTTCTGATCTTGGAGCACCATTCTCATGCCGAGCATCGACGGCTCCGCCGTCCGCAAGCTGGTCATCGCCTGTGACGCGGGGATGGCCAGCAGCGTGCTGATGAGCACCCAGCTCCGCAAGCACCTGGCCCCCCGGGTGCTGGTCACCCACAGCCCGGTCGATGCCCTCCCGGCCGACGCCGACGTCGTGCTCACCCACGACAAGCTGGCCGCCCGCGCCCGGCTGGCCGCCGGCGACCGGCCGGTCGTCGCCTACGACAAGCTCATCGGCGACCCCGCCGTCGCCGACCTGGTCCGCGCCATCCGCGAGGGCGAGCTCATCCAGGCCTGAGTCGTGGCCCAGGTGCAGGCCGAGACCGTCGTCGCCGTCCCCCCGGACGTCGCGTTCGCGGTCTCCCAGACGACCGGGGGCACCCGCTACCGCTGGGACCCGTTCGTCCGCGAGCAGCACTTCCTGGACGGTGCGACGCTGCCGGCGAAGGGCGTCCGCACCGCGACGGTGTCCCGGCACCGGCTGCGGATGGTCAGCCGGTACGTCAGCTGGGCACCGGGCTCGCACGTGGGCATGACGATGACCGAGGGCCCGTGGTTCTTCGAGGTCTTCGCCGGCAGCTGGCGGTTCACCCCGACCGGGGACGGCGGCACCCGGGCGGTGTGGCGCTACGTCTTCCGCTGCCGGCCCCGGTGGGCGGCCGGTCCGATGGAGGCCGTCGGCCAGCTGGTGCTGGGCCGGGACGTCCGGCGCCGGATCGCGGGCTTCGCCCGCGGCTGCGCCGACCCGGTCGTGCTCGCCGCCGTCCGCGGCTGACCGGGCCTCAGCCGCGGGTGGGCGGCTCGCCGGCGTCCAGCGCGGCCTGGGCGGCCGCCGGGTCGTAGGCGCAGGCGTTGCTGACCTCGTCGACCGGGCCCGCGTCGGTGGCCGGGGCCGGTGCGGCCGACGTCGTCGGCGCCGCGCTCGAGCTCGGCGCGGGCGCCGGGGCGGGTGCCGGCGCGGCGCCCAGCGCCTGCTGGACGAGCAGGCGCATCGCGTCGTAGTCCGGGTAGGCCGGGGTGATGACGGTGTCGTCGAAGACCACGCTGCGGATGCCGGCGTCCTTCACCAGGAACGCCAGGTCGACGAACTCCCCGAGCACCGCCTGCGGGACGTCGGTGCTGACGATGTCCGACGTGGTCGCGGCCAGCTGCTGGTACCGGGTCAGCAGGGTGACCGGGTCGGCCGCCGCCACGATCGCGTCCAGCACGCAGCGCTGGCGGTCCATCCGCTGGTAGTCCGAGAGGCCGAAGCGCCCGCGGGCGAAGTCCAGCGCCCGGGGCCCGTCCATCTCCTGGTCGGGGCCGGGGGCGATGTAGGCGTCGGGCAGCACGCCCAGCGAGGGCTCGCCGCCGATCGGCACGTAGTAGTTGACGTTGACCGTGATGCCCCCCAGCGCGTCGACCAGCTGGCTGAAGCCGTCCAGGTTGACCAGCACGTAGTAGTCGATCGTCAGCCCCAGGGCCGCCCCGACCCCGAGCTTGAGCCAGTCGGCGCCCGGGTCGGCGCTGGGCACGCCCAGGGCGTCGGGGTAGAGCGCCGGGCCGTTGCGGTAGACCGCGTTGAGCAGGCTCTCGCTCTCGCTGCCGGCGTCGAACCCGTCGGGGAACAGCTCGGCCAGCGGACTGCCCTCGGGGAAGGGCAGGTCCTCCAGGTTGCGCGGCAGGCTGAACAGCGTCGTCGCACCGGTGGCGGTCTCGATGCTGGCCACGATCACGCTGTCGGTGCGGACGCCCTCCCGGCCGTCGCCGCCGTCACCGCCCAGCAGCAGCACGTTGACCCGCTCCTTGTCCCCGAAGGGGTCCACCGGGTCCGCGGGCGGGACGACCGTCGCGCTCTCCCGGTCGGCGAAGACGGTGTCCACCAGCTCGCGCTGCGCGGTGGCAAGCTGCACCACCGTCACGGCCGGGACGACGACGGCCGCCGACAGCGCCAGCACCAGCACCGCGCCCAGGCCCTTCTGCAGCCGGCTGGTCCGCCGGGGCACCAACAGGCCGTAGCCCGCCCCGACGACCGCGACCCACCCCAGCGCGAGCACACCCACGCCCACGGCGGCGCCCAGCAGCAGGTCCGGGTCGACCGCGGCCCGGACGGCCGTGCGCCGGCCGGCCGTCGCCAGCCAGAGCAGCCCGGCCAGCAGGACGACGAACACGGCCAGGACGACGGCGCCGACCCGCTTGCGCCCGGCGGCCAGCAGTGCGGTCCCCGGCACCAGGGCGCCCAGGGCGGTGAGGCCGGCGGCCCGGCCGAAGGTGGAGGCGCGGCGGGTGCGCTGCCCGGTGCGGTGTGAGGCGACCCCGTCGTCGTCGTGGTCGCTGGACCCGTCGGTGTCGGGGTCGTCGGTGTCGGGGTCGTCGGTGTCGGGGTCGTCGTCCCGGTCGACCGGCGCCTCGGGCCGGGACCCGGCGGGCTCGACGACCCTGGGCACCCGGGCGGTCTCGTCGTCGGCACCGGGGACGTCGGCGCGGCCGCGCTCGCCGCCCCCGCCGGGGGCGCCGTGGGGAGGCTCGGCCGGCTCCGGGTCGTGCGCGGGCAGGCCGGCGGCGGCCCGGGCGCGGGCGGCGGCCTCGGGGTCCAGGGCGCGGCCGCGACGCCCGGCGCGGCCCCCGGTGTCGGGACCGCCGACCGGCGGTGGGGGGCCGGCAGCCGGGGACGGCGGGACGGGCGGCAGCCTGTTCGGGAGGGCGCCGGGGTCGATCCGCGCGGTGCGGTCGTCGGGCACGTCGGGGCGCTCGCTCACGCCCGCACCGCCTCGATCAGCCCGTCGTCCACCCCGCCATGGTCCCACCGGCGGGCCCGCCGAGGGGACCGGCCGGTGCCGGGCGACCCGGACGGGTGGGGTGTCCCCGCGGTCAGTCGCGGACCGTCGCCAGGCCCTCGCTCCGTGCAGCCGACACGGCGGTCGAGCGCAGGGCCTCGACGTCCAACTCGAAGTGCACGGTCTGCAGCTCGGCGCCCGGGACCCGCTCGTCGAGCACCTCGCGGACCGGCAGCGAGCGCCAGAACGCCTCCGCCCCGGCGACCGCGGTGTCGGTGTGCAGGTACACGGTGCGGTGCCCGCCCTCGTCGACGGCCCAGCGCGCGGCGGTCTCGACCAGGGCCCGGGCGGCGCCGCAGCGACGGTGCTCGGCGAGCACCCACACCCGGGCCAGCTGGGCCACCGAGCGGCCCCGGTAGTGGTCGACGAGCACCTGCGGGCTGCGCGGGCCGCCGACCTTGACCGCCGTCGTCCCCAACAGGGTGCCGTCGGCGTCCTCGGCGAGGAACAGCGCCTGTCCGGGCGTCTGCAGGTAGGCCGCCGCCGGGTCGGCCAGGTCGGCGTGCCACTCCGGGCGGAAGCCGTAGCCCAGGTCCTCGGCCAGCACCCGCAGCATGAGCGTGCGGGCGGCCTCGACGTCGGTGGTGCCCGCGCGGCGGACCCGGACCCTGGTGGCGGTGCTTGTTGCGAACATCAGGCAACAGGGTGGCACAGGCGTGGGAACGCCCGCCACGGGGAACCACCCGGGAGCCGGGGCCGCGTAGGTTCACCGGTAGCCGCAAGTCCTCCCGGAGGTGCACCGTGCCCGAGACACCCGCCACGACCGCCCTGCTCACCGAGCTCGAGCCCGTCGTCGAGGAGAACCTCAACCGGCACGAGAAGATGGCCCAGGAGTGGCACCCGCACGACTACGTGCCGTGGTCCCAGGGCCGGGACTTCGCCTTCCTCGGCGGCGAGGACTGGGCACCCGAGCAGTCCAAGCTCGACGAGACGGCCAAGGCCGCGATGATCACCAACCTGCTCACCGAGGACAACCTCCCCAGCTACCACCGGGAGATCGCCACCCGGTTCAGCCGGGACGGCGCCTGGGGCACCTGGGTCGGCCGCTGGACCGCCGAGGAGAACCGGCACGGCATCGCCATCCGCGACTACCTCGTCGTCACCCGCGGCGTCGACCCGGTCGAGCTCGAGCGGGCCCGGATGGACTACATGACCTCGGGCTACGACTCCGGGGACAAGACCCCGCTGGAGGCCGTGGCCTACGTGTCCTTCCAGGAGCTGGCCACCCGGGTGAGCCACCGCAACACCGGCAAGGCCACCGGCGACCCGATCGCCGACCAGATGCTCGCCCGGATCGCCAAGGACGAGAACCTGCACATGGTCTTCTACCGGAACATCGTCGGGGCGGCCCTGGACATCTCCCCGGACGAGACGATGCGGGCCATCGCCGACGAGGTCATCAACTTCGAGATGCCCGGCGCCACCATGGCCGGGTTCCGGAAGAACTCCACGATCATCGCCAAGGCCGGGATCTACGACCTGCGCCTGCACCACGACGACGTCGTCGCACCGATCCTGCGGCACTGGAAGGTCTTCGAGCGCTCCGGCTTCGGCCCCGAGGGCGAGAAGGCCCGCGAGGAGCTGGCCCAGTTCATGGTCGGCCTGGACGCCCAGGCCACCAAGTTCGTGGAGTCCCGGGACCGGATGCGGGCCCGTCTGCAGGCCCGCGCCGACGCCCAGATCGCCCCGCTCGCCCAGGCCTGACCCCGCCCGCCCCGGCAGCGCCCGCCCCGCGCCGCCCCGGCATGGGATCCCCCGCATACCGCTGAGCAGCTCCGCCGTATGCGAGGGATCCCATGCCCAGGAGGGCCCGTACCGTCGACGTCGTGCGCCTGGCGACCTGGAACGTGAACTCGATCCGCACCCGCGTCGACCGGGTGGTGGGCTTCCTCGAGCGCAGTGACGTCGACGTCCTGGCGCTGCAGGAGACCAAGTGCCGGGACGCCCAGTTCCCCACCGAGCGGTTCACCGCGCTGGGCTACGAGGTCGCGCACGTGGGCCTGGACCAGTGGAACGGCGTGGCCCTGCTGTCCCGGGTCGGCCTGGAGGACGTGCAGGTCGGGTTCGAGGGCGTGCCGACCTGGTCGTCGAAGGAGGGCGTCGAGCCGGTGCGCGAGGCCCGGGCGATCGGCGCCACCTGCGGCGGGGTGCGGGTGCTCTCGCTCTACGTGCCCAACGGCCGGCAGCTCGGCGACCCGCACCTGGCCTACAAGCTGGAGTGGCTGGAGGCGTTGCGCGCTGACGCCGCCGGCTGGCTGGCCGCCGACCCGCAGGCCCAGGTCGCCTTGGTCGGTGACTGGAACATCGCCCCTCAGGACGACGACGTGTGGGACATCGGCGTCTTCGCACACTCCACCCACGTCAGCCCGCCCGAGCGCGCGGCGTTCGCCGCCGTCGTGGACGCCGGGTACGCCGACGTCGTCCGGCCGTACACGCCGGGGGAGTTCACCTACTGGGACTACACGCAGCTGCGGTTCCCGCGCCGCGAGGGCATGCGCATCGACTTCGTGCTCGCCTCGCCGGCGCTGGCCGCCCGGGTGACCGGTGCCGAGATCGACCGCCAGGAGCGCAAGGGCAAGGGCGCCAGCGACCACGCCCCGGTCGTCGTCGAGCTCGCCGGGTGAGCGTCACCGCCGCGTTCGAGCTGGCCCGCACCGCGCACACCGGGCAGGTCGACAAGGTCGGGGAGCCCTACGTCGGGCACCCGTTCCGGGTCGCGCTGTCGGTGGTGGGCGACGAGCTGCGCCAGGTCGGCGCCCTGCACGACGTCGTCGAGGACACCCCGCTGACCCTGGCCGACCTCAGCGCCCGCGGGTTCTCCGACGCCGTGGTCGCCGGGGTCGACGCGATGACCAAGCGGCCGGGGGAGACCCTGCGGGCCTCGATGGCCCGGGTGTCGGCCGACCCGCTGGCCCGGGTGGTCAAGCTGGCCGACGTCGCCGACAACGCGAGCCCGGTGCGGCTGGCCCGACTCCCCACCGAGGAGCAGCGCAAGGAGCTCGCGCTGAAGTACACGGCCACCTGCACGCTGCTGGGCGCCGACGTCATGGCGGTCATCGGCACGGTCCCCGCCGAGCGGGCCGTCGCCCTGTCCCGCGAGCTGCCCGAGCGGTTGCTGGGCACCGGGTTCCGGGTCGTCGACCACCTGCGCGGGGAGTGGGTGCGCGTGGTCGGCGACGACGCCGTGCTGGCCGTCGTCGGCACCACGGAGGACGCCCGGCTGTTCGTCGACGACACCCCCACCCCGTGGACGTCGCTGGCGGGGGCGTTCCGTGGCCTGTGGGCGGCCATCCGGCCCGACGAGCCGCTCCCCGAGCACCTGCGGGGCTGACCGCCTCAGGCCGGCGGGACCACCCTCAGGTGGTGCGGTGGGACGACGGCCGGCGGCGCGGTCCGGCGGGACGCGACCCGGGACAGCGCCCGTCGCCACGCGGGTGTCCGGGCGTGCGCCTCCAGCCGGGCCAGCCGCGCCTCCAGCTCCTCGACCCGCCCGGCCGGGCGGAGCGACGGCGGCGGTGCCTGCGCCAGCTGGCCCAGCTGCTCGGACAGCGCCCCGACCAGCTGGGCGGCCTCCTGCGGCGCGAGCTGGACCGTGCCCACGCAGACGCCGGCCCGCCAGACGCTGAGGTTGATCGCGCCGAGCTCGGGGTGCCGGGTGACCCGGACCCCACGGCCCTCGCCGCGCCGGTCCAGCACCCACACGCCCAGCCGTCCGAGGAGGGGGGCCGCCGTCATGCGACGACGGTCCTGCGTCCGTGACCGGGCGTCAACCGGGGAAGCGGACCCCCTGGTGCCGGTGTTGTCACCGGTGATGCCTGCTGCGCTCACCACCCCCGCCCCCACCCGCGTCTGGACCCCGGAGCGCGTCCTGGTCACCCGTTCCGCCGCCGCCCTGCCGTACGGCCGGCAGGTGCTCGAGCGGGTCCGCGCCGCCGGCGTCCCCGACGTCGAGGTGCTGACCGGGGACCGGCTGCCCAACCTGCGCGGGGACGGCGACCGGGCCGCGTTCATGGCCGCCAAGGACACGATGGCCGTGGTGGTGGGCGCACCGTCCAAGCGCCGGCTGCAGCCGATCCCGCCGTCGGCGGACTGGCGGTTCGACCTGGCCGAGGGCTGCCCCGCGCACTGCCAGTACTGCTACCTGGCCGGCTCGCTCACCGGCCCGCCCATCACCCGGGTCTTCGCCGACCTGCCCGACGTGCTGGCCTCGCTGGAGGGGTACGTGGGCCGCGGCGGGGTCACCTCGGGCACCCTCGAGCGCGGCCACGAGGGGACCACCTTCGAGGCGTCCTGCTACACCGACCCGCTGGCGATCGAGCACCTGACCGGCGGCCTGGCCACGGCGGTGGAGTTCTTCGGCACCCACGACTGGCCCGGCCCCGTGCAGCTGCGCGCCACCACCAAGTTCGACGACGTCGAGCCCCTGCTGGACCTGCCGCACCGCGGCCGCACCCGGCTGCGCTTCTCGGTCAACGCGGCCTCGGTCGCCCGCCGCTTCGAGGGCGCCACCTCCCCCGTGCCGGCCCGGGTCGCGGCGCTGGGCCGGGTCGCCGAGGCCGGCTACCCGGTCGGGCTGACGATCGCCCCGATCATGCCCACCGAGGACTGGCGCACCGAGTACGGCCAGCTGCTGGACAGCGTGGCCGCCGTCCTCCCGGACGGGGCCGACCTGACCGTCGAGTGCATCACCCACCGGTTCACCCCGAACTCCAAGGCGACGCTGACCGACTGGTACCCGCGCACCAAGCTGGAGATGGACGAGGACCTGCGCACCCTCAAGCGCGGCAGGTTCGGCGCGGTCAAGCACGTCTACCCGAAGGACGTGATGGCCGAGCTGCGGGGCTGGTTCACCGATGCCGTCGACGCCCGGTTGCCCGGGGCGCGCTTCCTCTACTGGACCTGAGCCCGGATACGGCCCCGGAGCACTCCCGTCCTGAGCTGCAGAAACCGGCAGACGGGAGCTGGCGACGTCGCTGGCCTGGCGCCGGTGACCGACGCACCGCTGCCCGACCGCCCCTTCGACGTCCCCGCCTTCGCGCGACAGTTCCAGGAGTTCCTGACCTGGGTGCACAGCCCGGACAACGGCGTCCGGGGCGACTCGGTGACCGGCCGCCTGCTCGCCCACCTCGGACTGACCGGGGGCGACCAGGAGCGGCCCCCGGTCGTGACCCGGGAGCTGCCGCCCTTCGAGCAGGTGAACCTGCAGATCGCACTGGAGGCCTGGGCCGGCGACCGCACCGCCGAGGTGCTGGGCTGGTCGGTGCCCCTGCACCACCAGAGTCCCGACCTCGGCCAGCTGCTGAGCGGTGAGGGCCTGCCACACCTGCGGCCCACGGCACCCGAGCTCGCCGACCTGCCCTCGGGCCCGGGTCGCACGACCGCCGTCTGGCGGACCGTGGCGCTGCTCGTCGAGGACGACCGCGGCCGCTACGTGCTGACCTCCCGCGGCCCCGAGAGGCACCACGAGCCGACGCTGACCGTCGAGGTGGCCGGGCTGCCCACCGGGTCGGCCCAGCAGGTGCTCGCCGAGCTGGACGCGCTGCGCTCGGCGCACAACGTCTACCGGGGCCAGGTCCTCGAGCTCCAGCAGGGGATGACCGGCATGACGGTCGCCTTCCCCGTGCTGCCGCCCACCCGGCGCTCCGACGTCGTCCTGCCCGAGGCGGTGCTGGCCCGGGTGGAGCGGCACAGCATCGGGATCGCCCAGCAGCGGGAGGCGCTGCGCGCCGCCGGTCAGCACCTCAAGCGCGGCCTGCTGCTGTACGGACCGCCCGGGACCGGCAAGACGCACACCACCCGCTACGTCCTCCAGAACGTCCCCGGTGCGACGGTCCTGCTGCTGTCGGGCCGGTCGCTGCACCTGGTGGGGGCGGTGACCGCGCTGGCCCGGGAGCTGGAGCCCGCCGTCGTCGTCCTGGAGGACGTCGACCTCGTGGCCGAGGACCGCGACCACGGGCACGGGTCGCAGCCGGTGCTCTTCGAGCTCCTGGACGCCATGGACGGGGCGGCCGGCGACGCCGACCTGCTCTTCCTGCTCACCACCAACCGGGCCGAGGCTCTCGAGCACGCGCTCGCCGCCCGTCCGGGCCGGGTGGACGTCGCCGTGGAGATCGGCCTGCCCGACGCCGACGCCCGTCGGCGCCTGCTGGAGGTCTACAGCGCCGGGACCGGGCTGCAGGTGGAGCCCGCCGACGTGGAGGCCGTGGTCGCGGCGACCGCCGGTGTGACGGCGTCCTTCATCAAGGAGCTGGTCCGCCGCACCGTCCTGGAGTCGCTGCTGGAGCACGCCGACGTCGTCGGCGGGGTGCACCTGCGTCGGGCACTCGCGGACCTGCTCGACAGCACGCAGGGGGTCACCCGGGCGCTGCTGGGAGCGCCGTCCGCCGGGTGACCGGGGCCGGGGACCGGCACCTAGGCTGGCTCCCCGTGCTCGTCCTGCTGCCCCCCTCAGAGACCAAGCACGCCGGCGGGGACGGCGCCCCGCTCGACCTGGGCGCGCTCAGCCACCCGGAGCTGGACCCGGTCCGGGAGGAGCTGCTCACCCGGGTCGAGTCGCTGGCCGAGGACGTCGAGGCGTCCCGGGCAGCACTGGGCGTGAGCGCCAGGCAGGACGCCGAGATCGCCCGCAACGCCGCAGTCCGGACGTCGCCGACGATGCCCGCGCTGGACCGGTACACCGGCGTCCTCTACGACGCCCTCGACGTCGCGTCGCTCACCCGCGGTCAGCGCGCGAGGGCCGACCGCCGGCTGGCGGTCGGCTCGGCGCTCCTGGGCCTGGTGCACGGCGGTGAGCCGATCCCGGCCTACCGGCTGTCGGCGGGCTCCCAGCTGCCCGGCTCGCCCACGCTGCGAGCGCTGTGGAAGCCGGTGCTCGGGCCGGTGCTGGCCGGCGTCGACGAACTGGTCGTGGACCTGCGCTCGGGCGGCTACGCCGACCTGGCCCCGGTGGACGGGGCGGTGACGGTGACGGTGCTCAGCGAGCGGGCCGACGGGAAGCGCTCGGTGGTCAGCCACTTCAACAAGGCGCACAAGGGCCGGATCGCCCGGCTGCTGGCACTGACCAGCGCGGAGCCGGACTCCGTCGTCCGGCTGCGGGCACTGTTGCGCCGGGCGGGGTTGCACGTGGAACACGACGGCGGGGACGACCTGGTGCTCGTCGTCCCCGCCTGAGGTGGAGTGCGAGGGCGCAGGATCGCTGCGCCCTCACACTCCGATCAGAGCCGCGCGGTGTCGATGACGAAGCGGTAGCGGACGTCGGAGCCGACGACGCGCTCGTAGGCCTCGTCGATCTGGTCGCCACCGATGACCTCGACCTCGGCGCCCAGGTGGTGCTCGGCGCAGAAGTCCAGCATCTCCTGGGTCTCCCGGATGCCACCGATCTTCGAACCGGCCAGCGATCGGCGGTTCTGGATCAGCGAGAAGGCGGCCTCGGTCATCGGCTGCTCGGGGGCGCCGACCTCGACCAGGGTGCCGTTGACCCGGAGCATGCCCAGGTAGGCGTCCAGGTCCAGGGTGGCCGAGACGGTGTTGATGATCAGGTCGAACTCGCCTGCGAGCGTCTCGAAGGTGCTCTCGTCGCTGGTGGCGTAGTAGTGCTGCGCGCCGAAGCGGAGGCCGTCCTCCTGCTTCTTCAGCGACTGGGACAGCACGGTGACCTCGGCGCCCAGGGCGGCGGCGATCTTGACGCCCATGTGGCCGAGCCCGCCGAGGCCGACGATGGCGACCTTCTTGCCTGGGCCGGCACCCCAGTGCTTGAGCGGGGAGTACAGGGTGATGCCGGCGCACAGCAGCGGGGCGGCCTGCTCCAGCGAGATGCCCTCGGGGATGCCCAGCACGTAGTCCGCGTCCACGACGATCTGCTCGGAGTAGCCGCCGTCGGTGGGCTTGCCGTCCTGCATGCCGCCGTAGGTGCCGGTCTCGCCCTCGAGGCAGTACTGCTCCTCGCCGGCCTTGCAGTTCTCGCACTCACGGCACGAGTCGATGAAGCAGCCGACGCCGACCCGGTCGCCGACGGAGTACTTGGTGACGGCGGAGCCGACCTCGGCGACGGTCCCGGCGATCTCGTGGCCGGGGACCAGCGGGTAGTTGGCGGCACCCCACTCGTCGCGCGCGGTGTGGATGTCGGAGTGGCAGATGCCGGCGTAGGCGATCTCGATGCGGACGTCGTTCGGGCGGACGTCGCGGCGCTCGATGGTGGTGCGCTCGAAGGAGCCGCCGGCGGAGGCGGTGGACCGGGCGGTCACGGTGGTGGGCACGTGGATCTCCTCGGTTCGGAGTACGGGGGGAGCGCCGGGGTCCGTGCGGGACCCGGCAGCGCGCTCCTCTCCTACCCGGGATGCGATCCATTGCACGCGACACATGTGGAGAGCTGCGTCACCGACCGCCGAGGGGCTTCTCGAACCAGGCGATGTCGACGAACCGGCCGAACTTCCGCCCCGCCTCGGTGAACAGCCCGACCCGGTCGAAGCCGAAGGACCGGTGCAGCGCCTCCGACGCGGGGTTCGGCTGGGCCACCACCGCCAGCACCCGGTGCACGTCCTCGTCGGCCAGCAGGGCGAAGAGCTCGGTGTACAGCGCCCGCCCCAGCCCCCGACCGACGGCGTCGGGCGCCAGGTAGACGCTGCTCTCCACGGTCGTCTCGTACGCCGCACGCGGGCGGAACGGGCTGCTGGAGGCGAAGCCGACGACGACGCCGTCCCGTTCGACGACCAGTACCCGGTGCCGGCCGCCGGCGTGCTCGGCCAGCCACTGCAGGCGGTCACCGGCAGTGGGCGGCACCAGGTCGAAGGTGGCCGTGGAGTGCAGCACGTGGTGGTCGTAGACGGCGCTGATCGCTGGGGCGTCTGCCTCGGTGGCGGGTCGGACGGTCACCGGGGGAGTCTGCCGGACCGGTGTTCCCCGAATGTGTCTCACCACTGAGGTACTTCCCGCGCTACGGTCGCCCGGTGACCGACGAGCTGTGCAC
This sequence comes from Klenkia sp. AC732, assembly GCF_979256525.1. Lineage (NCBI taxonomy): Bacteria > Bacillati > Actinomycetota > Actinomycetes > Geodermatophilales > Geodermatophilaceae > Klenkia > Klenkia sp. AC732. Next base: position 39,395 of record NZ_CEEDOS010000035.1, read on the forward strand.
CCGTCCCGCCACCGAGCTGGCCGCGCTGGTCCGTGACCGGGAGGTCAGCGCGCGCGAGCTGCTGGAGGCGCACCTGGCCCGGATCGACCGCTTCGACGGCCCGGACGGCGTCAACGCGATCATCACCCGCGACGACGACGCCGCCCGCGCCGCCGCTGACGAGGCCGACGCGCAGACCGCCCGCGGCGAGGTGCTCGGCCCGCTGCACGGCGTCCCGGTGGCGCACAAGGACACCCACCAGACCGGCGGCATGCGCACCACGTGGGGCTCCCCGCTGCACCGGGACACCGTGCCGGCGCGCGACGAGCTGGTGGTCGCCCGGCTGCGGGCCGCCGGGGCGATCCGGGTCGGCAAGACCAACGTGCCGGAGTTCGCGGCCGGCTCGCACACCTTCAACACCCTCTTCGGCGCGACCCACAACCCCTACCGGCGCGGGTTGTCGGCGGGTGGCTCCTCCGGCGGTGCGGCCGCGGCGCTGGCCTCGGGCTTCGTGCCGCTGGCCGAGGGCAGCGACATGGGCGGCTCGCTGCGCAACCCGGCCGCCTTCTGCAACGTCGTCGGGCTGCGGCCCACGCCCGGCCGGGTGCCCTCGCACCCCACCGCGATCGGCTGGTCCCAGCTCTCGGTGCAGGGCCCGATGGCCCGCACCGTCGGCGACGTCGCGCTGGGCCTGTCCGTGCTCGCCGGCGCCGACCCCCGGGTGCCGATCTCGCTGACCGACCCGGCCGCGGCCTTCGCCGCCCCGCTGCCCACCGAGCTGCGCGGCCTGCGGATCGCCTGGACGCCGGACCTGGGCGGCCGGGTCCCGGTGGACCCGGCCATCACCGAGGTGCTCATGGCCCAGCTGCAGGTGTTCCGCGACCTCGGCGCCACCGTGGACGAGGACTGCCCCGACCTCACCGGCGCCGACGAGGCCTTCGGGGTGCTCCGCGCCTGGCTGTTCGAGGCCAGCTTCGGCGACGCCGTCCGCCGCGCGCCCGACCAGGTCAAGGACACCATCAAGTGGAACGCCGCGAAGGGCGCCGAGCTCACCGGTGCCGACGTCGGCCGCGCCGAGGTCGCCCACACGGAGCTGTACCAGCGGGTGGTCGAGTTCTTCACCCGCTACGACGTGCTGCTCGCCCCGGTCACCCAGGTGCTGCCCTTCCCGGTCGAGCAGGAGTACCCGACCTCGGTCGCCGGGGTGCAGTTCGAGGACTACCTGGGCTGGATGCGCTCCTGCACGCTCATCAGCGCCACCGGCTGCCCCGCGCTCAGCGTGCCCGGCGGGTTCACCCCCGACGGGCTGCCGGTGGGCCTGCAGGTCATCGCCGCACCGCGGGCCGACCGGCGGGTGCTCGAGGTGGGGCACGCCTTCGAGCAGGCCACCGGCCACGGGCTCCGTCGTCCCGACCTGGCGGTCGTCGGCGGCTGACCGGCGGGGGCGCGCACCCACGGCGGGTCTGCGGGCCCAGGCCGCTGGACGCCCCCCTCGACCGGCGTGGGCGCGCACGCCCGACGAGACTGCGCGTCCACTCCGCTCCGCGCCCCCATCGACCGGCGTGGGCGCGCACCCGCGCCCGGGGGCGCGCCCAGAGCGACCGGGGGCGGCACCGGGCCGCGGCACGCGCGCTCGCCGTGGCACCCGCTGCGGGGTCGGCGGGGGGTCGGCAGGATGGGGGCGGTGACCTCCGCGAACCCGCCCTGGTGGACCTCGGCCGTCGTCTACCAGGTCTACCCCCGCTCCTTCGCCGACTCGAACGGCGACGGCATCGGCGACCTCGAGGGCGTGCGGGGGAAGCTGGACCACCTGGCCGACCTGGGCGTCGACGTCGTCTGGCTGTCGCCGGTCTACCGGTCCCCGCAGGACGACAACGGCTACGACATCAGCGACTACCGGGACATCGACCCCTCGTTCGGCACGCTGGCCGAGTTCGACGCGCTGCTGGCCGACGCGCACGCCCGGGGCATCAAGATCGTGATGGACCTGGTGGTCAACCACACCAGCGACGAGCACCCCTGGTTCGTGGAGTCCCGGTCGAGCACGACCAACCCCAAGCGGGACTGGTACTGGTGGCGCGACGCCCGGGAGGGCATGGCCGCCGGCGCCCCGGGCGCGGAGCCGACCAACTGGCAGTCCTTCTTCTCCGGGCCCACCTGGGAGCTCGACGAGACCACCGGGCAGTACTACCTGCACCTGTTCAGCCGCAAGCAGCCCGACCTGAACTGGGAGAACCCGCAGGTCAGGGAGGCCGTCTACGAGATGATGCGGTGGTGGCTGGACCGCGGGGTGGACGGCTTCCGGATGGACGTCATCAACATGATCAGCAAGCAGCCGGGGCTGCCCGATGGCCCGCCGATCCCCGGCACCCCCTACGGCGACGGCACGGTCGCCACCTTCTTCGGGCCCCGGCTGCACGAGTTCCTGGCCGAGATGCACCAGGAGGTCTTCGCCGGCCGGGACGCCGAGCTGATCACCGTGGGGGAGACCCCCGGCGCCACCGTCGAGCAGGCCCGGCTGATCACCGACCCGGCACGGCGCGAGCTGGACATGGTGTTCCAGTTCGAGCACGTGCAGCTGGACCAGGGCGCCACCAAGTGGGAGCACCGGCCGCTGCGGCTCACCGACCTCAAGGCCTCGCTGGGCCGCTGGCAGGCCGGGCTGGCCGACGTCGGCTGGAACTCCCTGTACTGGGACAACCACGACCAGCCGCGCGCGGTCTCCCGGTTCGGCGACGACTCCCCGGCGCACCGCCGGGACTCGGCGACCTGCCTGGCCACCCTGCTGCACGGCCACCGCGGGACGCCGTACGTCTACCAGGGCGAGGAGCTGGGGATGGCGAACGCCCCGTGGGCCTCGATCCGGGACTTCCGGGACATCGAGTCGCTCAACCACTTCGCCGAGGCCACCGCGGCCGGCGCCGACCCGGAGGAGGTGCTCGCGACGCTGCGCCCGGCCAGCCGGGACAACGCCCGCACCCCGGTGCAGTGGGACGCCTCCGAGCACGCCGGGTTCACCACCGGCACGCCGTGGATCGCGGTCGACCCCGACCACGTCGAGTGGAACGCCGCCGCCCAGCGGGAGGACCCGCACTCGGTGCTGGCCCACCACCGGGCGCTGATCGCCCTGCGCCACGACAGCCGCACCGTCCAGCTCGGCGACTTCACGATGCTGCTGCCCGACCACGAGGACGTGTACGCCTACACCCGCAGCCTGGACGGCGAGACCCTGCTCGTCGTCTGCAACGTCAGCGGCACCCCGCACCCGCTGGCCGACCTGCTGCCGCAGGCGGCCGGCGCCGAGCTGGTGCTGGGCAACCGGGACCACCTGCCCGACCACGACGACGCCGTCCTGGCCCCCTGGGACGCCCGGGTGCTGCGCCTGCCCGACTGACCCGGGCTGCGCGGCCGGCCCGGTTCCGCCACGATGGCCCGCGTGAGCGACCCGGACCGGCCCAGCGCCCCGCAGCAGCCCGCCCAGCCCCACCGGCCGGGACCCCCGCAGCCGTGGACCCAGGCGCCCGGGCAGGCACCGGGACACCAGCCGGGTCAGCAGCCGGGCGGGCAGCCCTGGGGTGGGCCGCCTGGACAGCAGTCGTGGGGCGGGCCTCCGGCGGGCCAGCAGCACTGGGGGGCAGCCCCGGCCCGGCCCGCCACCGGGGGGCTGCCGCTGCTGGTGCTGGCCCTGGTCACCGGGGTCCTGGTGCTGGCCGCGTCGGTGCTGCCGACCTACGACTACGGCACCGACATCGGCTCGTTCAGCCCGCTGCTGCAGCGCTTCGGTGACGAGACGGTCTTCCAGGCGCCCGGACTGGTCTTCCTGCTCGCCGCCGGCGTGCTGGTCACCGGCGGCCTGCTGAGCCGGGTCCGCAGCGCACTGGGCGCCGGGCTGGTGCTGCTGGGTGCCGGGGCGGTCCTGCAGCAGGGGCTCGGGCTGCTGCTGGCCCTGGTGCAGAGCCTGGTCTCCTCCGACTCCTCGTTGCAGCTGCGCATCGGGGGCGTCGTGCTGCTGCTGGCCACCGCGTGCGCCGGTGCCGCCGCGGTGCTCGCGCTGGTCGCCCTCGCCCGGGGTCGCCGCGCGACGGGTCCCGGCAGCTGGTGACGGGGGGTCACCCCCACCCCCGGTCGGTCACCGAACGGAACAGTTCCGGACTCAAATGGGTGGAACACCCCGGAGGGGTGTGACCCGACCGCGGACGGCCCGTTGAGGTGGGAGTACCCGTCCCCGGGTGACCCGGGACGGGACCACCGACCCCGGAGCGTGTGCCGTGCCCAGCTCGCCCCTCACCGTCCTCGTCGTCGACGACGAGCACGACCAGGCCACGCTGCTGTGCCACCACCTGCACCGCGCCGGCTGCCGGACCGAGCGGGCCGCCAGCGCCGAAGTGGCCCTCGCCCGCACGGCGTCGCCCGCGCCGGACCTGGTCGTCGTCGACCTGCTGCTGCCCGGCCTGGACGGCTGGGGCCTGGTCCGCGCGCTGCACGACCGCTGGCCCGGGACCCCGGTCGCCGTCTGCTCCGTGCTGGACCGCCGGGACTACCCCGCCTCGGCCCTCGCCCTCCCCAAGCCCTTCACCGGGGGCGACGTCCGGGCGCTGCTGGCCGGGCTGGCCGCGCCACCCCGGCCGGACCGGCACGCCCGGGCGGTGACCCCGTGAGGCCCGCCGCCGAGTGCGGCTTCCGCCGTCCCGACCTGGCCGGCGTCGCCGAGCGCAGCACCCCGTTCCTCGTGCTGTACGCCCTCAGCCTGCTGCTCCTGCTCACCCCCGAGGTGCAGGTCGGGTCCGGCGCCCTCGTCGTGCTGTCGGTCGGCACCGCGGTGGCCGCCCAGCTGGTGGCCTGGCTGGCCCCCTGGGACCGGTTGCCGACGGTCGTGCAGCTCGCCGTCCCGGTGCTGCAGCTGGCCGCCGTCGGCCCGCTGCGGCAGACCACCGGGGGCGCCGCCTCGCTGTTCACCGCCCTGGTCATCCCGCCGGTCATCGCGATCGCCAGCGACCGGCGCCGGTTGTCGGTGCTCGTCGCGGTGGTCGGGACGGCGGGGGTGCTGCTGCTGCCGGCCGTGCTCACCGGCGCGGTCACCACCGTCGTCGACCTGGTCCGCGCCGTGGTCACCCCGGTCGCGCTCGGCGTGGCCGCGCTGACGGTCAACGAGCTGTCCCGGCGGCTGCGGGCCCGGCTGCAGACCGTCACCGAGCTGCAGGCCGAGCAGACCGCCCTGCTGGCCCAGGCCGAGGCCCGCACCGCCGAGCTGGAACTCCTCAGCCGCCGCCTCGCGGCCACCACCGAGACCATCACCAGCGTCATCGACGCCGTCACCCAGCACGCCGTCATCGGCACCGACCCCGACGGGCTCGTCCGGGTGTGGAACCCCGGCGCCGAGCGGATGCTCGGCCTGCCACGGGCCGACGTCGTCCGGACGCGGTCGGTGCTGGACTTCCTGGAGCCGGCCGAGCTCGACCCCGCCGACCCGGTGGCGACCCTGGTCGCCCGCGCCGGTGACGAGCGGGCCCGGGACGCGACGCTGGTCCGTGCCGACGGGACCCGGCTGACCGCGACCCTGGCCGTCACCCCGCGACACGACAGCGCCGGGGCGCCGGCCGGGTGGAACGTGGTCGCCACCGACGTCAGCGCCGAGCGGTCCGAGGCGCGGCTCAAGGACGAGTTCGTGGGGCTGGTCTCGCACGAGCTGCGCACCCCGCTGAGCTCGATCCTGGGCTACCTGGAGCTGGTCGTGGACGACGAGGACACCCCGCTGGACCCCGGGCACCGGGCGCACCTGCTGATCGTGGAGCGCAACGCCCAGCGCCTGCTGCGGCTGGTCGGGGACCTGCTCCTCACCGCCCAGGTGGAGGCCGGCCGGTTCTCCCTCGACGTGCGCGACGTCGACCTGCGGACGGTGGTGACCGCGGCCCGCGACACGGCCTGCCCCGCGGCGCTGACCGCCGGAGTCGAGCTAGTCGTCGAGCTGCCCGACGAGCCGCTGGTCGTCGCCGGCGACCCGGACCGGCTCGGCCAGGCCGTGGACAACCTGCTGGGCAACGCCGTCAAGTACACCCCCCGCGGTGGCCGGGTGACGGTCGGGCTGCACCGCGGGTGGGCCGACCCGGACGGGCTGGCCGGTGCCCCCGACGACACCTGGCGCCGCGTGCCGGTCGAGGTCGCCCGGATCACCGTGCGGGACACCGGTCTGGGCATCCCCGCCGACGAGCAGGGCGAGCTGTTCAGCCGGTTCTTCCGCTCCTCGAACGCCCGCCGGCAGGGCATCGCCGGGGTCGGCCTCGGGCTCACCGTGACGCAGGCGATCGTCACCGCCCACGCCGGGCGGACCGACCTGCGCAGCAGCTGCGGGGAGGGCACCACCGCCACCGTCAGCCTGCCGCTGGCCGTGCCGGTGCCGGCCGCCCCGGGGACCGTCGGGGCAGGTGCCCGGTGAGCCGGGGCTCGGTCCTCGTCGTGGAGGACACCGAGGAGATCCGGGTGCTGGTGACGACGGTGCTCGAGCGCGCCGGTCTCGGCGTGCGGGCGGTCGGCACGGCCCGGGAGTGCCTGGCCGAGGTGGCCGCCGAGCCGCCGGACGTGATCGTGCTGGACCTGGGGCTGCCCGACGCCGACGGCACCGAGCTGTGCCGGGAGCTGCGCACGCTGACCCAGGCCTACGTGCTGATGCTCACCGCCCGTGCCGACGAGGTCGACGTGCTGGTCGGGCTGGCGGTGGGCGCCGACGGGTACATGGCCAAGCCGTTCTCCCCGCGGGAGCTCACTGCCCGGGTGCAGACCTTCCTGCGCCGTCCGCACGTGGTGGCCGCGGCGGCCCCGGCCCCCGAGCAGGTGACCGCCCGGGTGCCCGCGGCGACCGTGCTGGGCGACCTGGAGGTCGACGAGGGCACCCGCGAGGTGCGGGTCCACGGCGCCGACGTGCCGCTGACCCGCACCGAGTTCGACCTGCTGCACGCCCTGGTCAGCCGGCCCGGGCGGGTGCTGCAGCGCGAGACGCTGCTGCGGGAGGTGTGGCAGAGCGAGTGGGAGGGCAACCTGCGGCTGGTCGAGGCGCACATGTCCAACCTGCGCCGCAAGCTGGTGGCCGCCGGGATGCACCGGCCGGAGATCCGCACCGTGCGCGGGGTCGGCTACCGGCTGGTCAGCTGAGCCAGCGCCGTCCCGTCGACCCGCCCGGCGCGCGCCTCCCGCTCCACCGTCCGGCACAGCACCGCGGTCTCCAGCCGGCCCAGCTGCGCGCTGGCCCCGGCCAGCGCGTGCGCGGCCGCGGCGAGCGCGGCGGTGTCCACCGCCCGGGCCGCCTGCCGCAGGGCACCCAGCCGCTGGGGCAGCGCCCGGGCGTAGAGCGCGTCGAGCACGGCGCGGAGCTCGTCGTCGAGACCGTCGTCGGGCTGGTCGGCCCGCGGCACGTGCCCGCCGGCGATCCTCTGCAGGGCCGCGGCGTCCACCGGCTTGGCCAGCACCGCACGGGCGTCGAGGGCCACCGCCCGCTCGCGGACGGCGGCCGACGGGTCGCTGGTGACCACCAGGGCCGGGGTGTCCCGACCGTCCGCGCGCAGCTGGGCGAGCATCGTCAGCCCGTCACCGTCGGCCATCCACACGTCGGTGACCACCAGGTCGGGGGTGTGCAGGTCGTGCAGCACCCGGGCCTGGACCGGACCGTCGGCGACGAGCACGTGCCACCCGGCTGCCTCCAACGCCGCACGGACGGCGTGCCGGCAGCCGGCGTCGTCGTCCACGACCAGGGCGGTCAGCACCGGAACGTCACCGTCGCCGGCACCGCGGTCCAGCCGTAGTCGGTGCGGGCCACGATGCTGAACGCGTGGGTGGCGGTCTGCAGGGCCGGCTTCGTGGCCGCCCGCTGGGCAGAGGTCCCGGCGAGCGTCACCGGCGCCCGGGCCACGCCGTTGACCGTCTCGGTGACCACGTAGCCGGTGACCCGGGCGGTCGTGCTGGCCGTCCAGCTGATCCGGACCGTGTAGCTGGTGGTCAGGCTCAGCACGCACGCCGTCGACCCGGCGGTCGTGGGTGCGGTCGCCGGGGCGACCGTGGCGGTGCCGACCGTGAGCGGGGCCGCCGCCCGGGCGGTGAACGCGGCCGAGGCGGCGCTGGGCGAGGTCACCAGCACGGCACAGGCCAGCGCGGGGACCACCAGGGCGCGGCGCACCCAGCCCGTCCTCACGCGTCCTGCTCGGCCCGGGTGGGGCGCCAGACCGTGAGCAGCACCCAGGCGGCCGCCAGGGCGGGGGCGCCCCACACCAGTACCTCGGTGAGCACCGGGGTGCGCAGCAGCTGGACGACGTGGCCGACCTCCGGGACCGTCGCCCGGACCTGCCAGGCGGTGTCGCCGGCGGCGAAGGTCGCCGTCCAGGGGTCGGCCGCGTCGTTGGCGTCGCCCTTGGTCTGGACCGTGACGGACCCGTCCGGTCCGACGTCGGCGCTGACCACCCGGTGGGTGACGACGCGGCGGTCACCGACCGGGATGTGGTACGTGAGCACCATGCCGGGCTCGATGTCGGCGACCGGCAGCGCGGTGTCCACGACGACGTCCCCGGGGGCGATGCCCGGCGCCATGCTGGTGGTCAGCATCGTGACCGTGCGGTAGCCGAACACGTGCGGGCCGACGGCCAGCGCGGCGAAGGCGAGCACCGCGACGACCAGCGCCAGGTCGACCAGCCGGCGGGCCACCAGGCGGGCCATCCGGAGCGCCAGGGGCAGCGGGCGGGTCCCGACCCGGCCGCCGGCGCGGTGCGCCCCGGCGTCCACCGGGTGGAGGACACGGGACGGGCGGTGCGGCAGGACGGCGGTCACGGGGTCTCCTCCCGGTGGACGGCGGGGTGGGGGGCGGTGCAGCGGGCGCGGGCGGTGCGCCCGCCCCGGTCAGCGGGCGGTGCCGTTGCGCTGCGTGCCGACGAACTCGAAGGCGATGACCGAGGACTTGGTCTGGAAGGTGTTGTCCGCCGTCTGGGGCAGGGTCAGGGTCACGACCAGGTTCGACGTGCCACCGACCGGCAGCGTGGCGGGCACGGCGACCGCGGTGGCGGCGCCGATGACCGGGCGGGAGGCCAGCACCGCGGTGGTCGTGCCGGTGCAGGTGTAGGTGTAGGCGGGGGCGACGCCGGCCTCGGTCCAGGGCACCGAGCAGGCGTTGACCGACAGCTGCAGGCCGTTGGTCGCATCGGTGTTGAGCAGGCTCGAGGTCGTCGCGGTCGTGTTCAGCACGACCCCGGCCAGCGCCTGGTCACCGGTGTTGGACAACGTGACCGCGCGGCTGATCGTGTCGCCGGGGACGATGTTCGCCGCGGTGGCCGAGAGCCGGTTGGCGGCCGTGCCGGTGGCGCCCAGCGCGATGGTGACGGTGCCGCTGTTCACCGTCTCGCTGGCGCTCGTGCTGCTGGTGAACGTGCCGAAGGTGCCCATGCCGGCGACGGCGGCCGCGACGCCGACGACGCCGAGGGAGACGACGACCTTGCGGCCGGTCGAGTGGACGGTGCGGGCGGCGCGGCGGTGGGTGGTGCTCATGGCGGGTGCTCCAGGGTCTGCTCCGGGGGCCGGTGGTCTCCGGCGTCAGGGAGGACACTGACGAGCGACCCACAAGACGGACCGCTGCGTTCCGCAAGGTCTCCACAAGACACTGGCGCCGCGGTCAGGCCTCCCGGTCGTTGTCCAGCCGGTGCAGGTCCAGGGCGACGAAGACGGCCATCCGCAGCTCGGCGTCCCCGACGAAGTCCCCAATCGAGGCCTGCAGCTTGGCCAGCCGCTGCCGGAACGTGTTGTGGTGCAGGAAGAGCTGCCGGGCGGCCTCCATCGCGTTGCCGTGGGTGGCCCGGAAGGCCCGCAGCACCCGCCGGGCCTCTGCGGCCGCGGGGTCGTCCCCGGCGACGCTGCCCAGCACGTCCCGGGTGAAGGCGCTGCGCTCGTGCGCGGGCAGCTGGACCAGCAGGCGGTGCACCCCGAGCGTGTCGTAGCGGTTCACCCGGTTGACCGCGCCCAGCTGGCGGCCGATCGCGGCGGCCCGCTGGGCCTGCCGGTGAGCACCGGGAAAGCCGCGCACGTCGTCCACGGCGCGGCTGGCGCCGATCACCAGGGGCACGGTGACCCGGCGGTACATCGAGCGCTGCAGGCGCTCGAGGCCGACGTCGTCCCCAACGACGAGGACGACCGCACCCTCGTGGACGACGGTGAGCGCGCGCTCGTCCACCATCCGGACGGCCGGTTCCAGCAGCCGGGCCAGCCGGGTCAGCCCGGCGGTCGCCACGTCCACCCCGAAGGGCGTGACGACGAGGAAGACCGCTGACCGGGCCGGGAAGGCGGCCAGCCGCTTGCTGCGGCGCACCGCCCGCTCCCGGGCCGCCAGGTCCTCCCCGAGCACCGCGCCCAGCAGCTCCTGCACCGGGGTGGCAGCCCGCTCCTCGGCCACCGTCACGCGCATGCCGAGCACCAGCACCGGGGTGACCTGGTCGACCAGCGCGAGCTCGTCGGCGGCCAGCGGGGTGGCCCGCTCGACCCGCCACAGGCCCAGCTGCCGACCGCCGTGCACCAGCGGCACCGGGACGACGTCCAGCCCGTCGTCGGGCTGCCCGTCCTCCGACGTCGGGTGCTGGGCGACCTCCCGGCCCCCGCTGTCGACCAGGGTCACGCGGGCGTCGAGCAGCTCGGCCACCCGACGCACCACCCGGTGGACGTCGACCTCGCCCTCCAGCACCCGGGCGAGGGCGTCGGTGAGGCGGGCGGGCCCCTCCCCGGTCCCCGCCGTCCGCAGCCGGTCCAGGACCACGGCGGGGCTCACGTCCTCGTCCACCCACAGCAGGGCGACGCCGGCCTCCCGCACGAGGTCCACGGCGTCCGCCGGGGGGCGGACCACCCGGCCACCGCCGGGCAGCACGAGGACGCCCGCGGGCGAGCCGCCCAGCAGCGGGGCCAGCAGCGAGCGCAACGGCGGCAGGGCCGACCCGCGCCGGGGCGGGGCCCAGACGGCGATCAGCAGCTCCCCGTCCCGGGCCGGCCCGGTGCGTCCGTCCAGCAGCCGCACCGAGGTCACCACCCGGTCGGCGCCCTCGGGCACCAGCAGCTCGGCGCCGAGGGCGGCGGCGTGGTCCGCGACCGTCAGCGGCACGGCACACTCGCCCCGTGCGCACGATCCCGGTCATCGACCTCGCTCCCGGCCGCGCCGATGCGGCCGACCGGGCCCGCACCGCGGAGCTGCTGGGGCACGCCTGCGACGAGGTCGGCTTCTTCCAGGTCACCGGTCACGGGGTGCCCGCCGAGCTGGTCACCGAGGTCTTCACCGTCACCCGCCAGTTCTTCGCGCTCGCTCCCGATGTGAAGGCCAGGGTCGCGCAGCCGGCCGCCGACCAGGTGCGCGGGTGGTCGGGGGTGGGCAGCGAGGGGATCACGTACTCGCTGGACGAGGAGTCCCCGGCCGACCTCAAGGAGAAGTTCGACATCGGCCCCTGGGGCCTGGACCCCGCCGACCCCTACGTCACCGACCAGGCGGCCGGACCGCACCTGGCACCGAACCTGTGGCCCCGGGAGCTGCCGGGGCTGCGGCCGCTGTGGGAGGACTGGTACGCCGAGCTGGCCCGGGTGGCCGGTGAGCTGATGGTGCTGCTGACCGATGCCCTGGGGCTGCCCCAGGACACCGTGACGTCCCGGACCGACCGTGCGGTGAGCATGCTGCGGGCGCTGTTCTACCCCGACCAGCCCGAGCCGCCGCTGCCCGGTCAGATGCGGGCCGGCATCCACTCCGACTACGGCACGCTGACCGTGGTCAGCGCCGAGGACCGGCCCGGCGGCCTGCAGGTGCTCGACCGCGGCGGGGAGTGGGTGGACGTCCCGGTCATCCCGGGGGCGCTGATGGTGATGGTCGGGGACCTGCTCACCGAGTGGACCGGGGACCGGTGGCCGGCGACCCTGCACCGGGTGGTGAACCCCCGCCGGGACCGGGCGATGGACTCCTCCCGACTGGCCTTCGCGTTCTACCACCACCCGGCCTACGACTCCCTGGTCGACGTGCTGCCCGGGCTCCCCGGGGGCGGCGACCCGCCCCCGGGGACCCCGACCGCCGGGGAGCACCTGCGGGAGAAGTACCTCCGGCAGACCTCCTTCGGCGCGGGCCACCACTGACCTACAGGGGCAGGAAGTTCACCCGCAGCACGTGCCCGTCCGGGTCCCGGACGACGGACTGCCAGGCCCCGTAGTAGGTCTCCGCCGGGCCGGCGAGCACCGTCCCGCCGTGCGCGACCGCCCGCTCGGTGAGCGCGTCGACCGCCGCCCGGTCCTCGGCCTCGAAGGTGAGGAAGGTGTCGACGCCGGTCTCGCCGTCCGGGGGCACCGGCAGGGCCAGCAGCTCGTAGGCGTGCGGCCCGCTGAAGCCCAGCACCGTGCCCTCCACCCACAGCCCCCGGAAGTGCGGGGAGGCCAGGTCGGTGACCTCGTCGAGGTCGAAGACGTCCCGGTAGAACTCCACCGAGGCGTCCGGGTCGGCCACCAGCAGGCTGGCGAAGGAGAGCCGGACGCCCATCAGATCGACGCCTGGTCGGCGAACTGCTCGTACCGGTAGGGGTTGGCCTCGATCGCTGCGGCGGCGTCCTCGGCGGTGACCATCGACTGCTCGACCACGTTGTCGAAGGTGACCTCGCCGCCCTCCAGCGCGGCGCGGACCGCCTGGGCGGCGAGCAGACCGGTCTGGGCGGCCGAGTAGTAGCGGGTGGCCGACAGGTACGGCGTCTCCAGCCAGGTGAACATCTCGTCGTCGGCGTCGCTGGACACGTGGGCGATGCCGGTGAGGCCGTTGGCCTCCAGGTAGGCGGAGATGCCGTTGGACATCGAGGCGGAGTAGGCCACGATCGCCGTCACCCCCGGGTTGGCCTGCAGCCCGGACTCCACGATCGAGGTGGCGGTGTCCCGGGCGAAGAAGCCCTGCTCGCGGACGACGACCTCGAACCCGCTGCCCTCCAGTGCCGCGTCCAGGCCCTCGTCGATGCGCTCGGAGAACCCCTGGCCGACGATGCCCTGGACCACGATGACCGGGCCGGGCGTGGCGTTGGCGATGAGCCACTCGCCGATCATGGTGCCGCCCTCGACGGAGTCCAGGTCGGCGACCCCGGCGTAGTACTCGTCGGCGTCGGACTCCCCGGGCCACAGCGCGTTGCCCACGGGCACGTCCTGCTGGGCGGCCAGCTGGGCCGCGCGGGCGATCGTGGTGGCGTCGGCCGGCAGCACGACCAGCCCGGCGATGCCCTGGCTGAGCAGGTTCTGCACGTTGCCCAGCTCGGTGGAGGAGTCGAAGTCGTTCTGCACGCCGGCGAAGGAGTACTCGGTGCCCTCCAGGGCCTTGAGCACTCCCTCGGCCACGTAGCTGGAGTAGGCGTTGTTGCCGTTCAGGGAGAGCCCGATGGTCTTCCCCGTGCCGACCGCGCCGCCGCCCCCGGACGCGGCCGAGGACCCGGGGTCCCCGCCGCAGGCGGAGACCAGACCGCCGACGGCGAGACCGCCGCCGATCAGCCCGGTCAGGCGGAGGAAGTCGCGGCGGGCAAGCGGGGAGCGGGACAGCAGCGAGGCAGGGGTCGCGGCAGGGGTCATCGTCACGAGGGGGCTCCAGGGAGGACGCAGGGGAGGGGCGGCGAGCGGCCGGGCGACGTCGACCGGGTGGTGTGCGGGCCGGTCAGTCCGGCGGGTCGGCGTCCCGGCGCGAGGGGCGGCGCAGCAGCGGGTCGGTCGAGGCACGGACCGCGGAGCGGACGGCCGAGGCGCGCCCTGCCCCCCGGCCGCGGGCCACCCGGGCGTCGGCCGCGGCGGTGACCGTGACGGCGAGGATGAGGATGCCGCCGGAGACCAGCTCCTGGTAGGCGCCGGGGACCTGGAGGAAGGTCAGCGAGGCGCTGATGACGCCGAAGACCAGGACACCCAGGACGGTGCCGACCATCGTGCCGCGCCCGCCGGACAGCGCTGCTCCGCCGAGCACCGTCACCGCGATGACCGCGAGCTCCAGGCCGGACCCGGCACGCGGGTCGCCCGAGGCGAGCCGGGCCATCAGCACCAGCCCGGCGAACGCGGCCAGCGTGCTGTTGCCGACGAAGAGCAGCACGACGTGCCGGCGCACCGGGATCCCGGCCAGGAACGTGGTCTGCCGGCTGGATCCCAACGCGAACGTCGTCCGGCCGAAGCGGGTCAGGTGCAGCACGACCCCGGCCAGCAGCACGACGACCACCAGGAAGACCACTGGTGCCCGGACGCCGGCCCACTCGCCGAAGCCCCAGCTGTCCAGGCCCGAGGCGACCGGGACCGGGGTGTTGTCGCTGAGCACCAGGGCCAGCGAGGCGAAGACGCTGAGCCCACCCAGGGTCAGGATGAACGGCGGGACGTCGAGGAAGGCGACCACCAGGCCCCAGACCAGACCCACGGTGGCGCCCAGGGCCAGGCCGAACGCGATGACCGCGACGTCGGACCAGCCGGCCGCGAACTGGCGGGCGGCGACGACCCCGACCAGGGAGGCCAGGCTGCCGACGGACAGGTCCATCTGGCCACCGATGAGCAGGAAGGTCTGCCCGGCGGCCAGGATGCCGAGCACGGCCACCTGGGAGAGCACGTTCTGCAGGTTCGCCTCGGACAGGAAGGCCGCGTTCTGGCTGTTCGTGTACAGCGACAGCGCAACCACCACGACCAGCAGCGGGACGACGGTGCGCAGCGCGGCCGTCGTCGTGTGCTGCAGGCGGGGGCGGCCGGCCGGTGCCGGCGGCGGGTCGGCGGCGGGGGACTGCGGAGTGGCCCGGGG
>NZ_CEEDOS010000036.1:0-51331 GCF_979256525.1 Klenkia sp. AC732
CGCCCACCCCCGACGCACCGCCGGCCCGCCGCCGGACCACGCTCACGCGCAACCGCTGGGGCTACGCCTACGTGGCCCCGTTCTTCCTGGTCTTCGCGGCCTTCAGCCTCTACCCGTTCCTCTACACCGCGTGGGTGTCCCTGCACCGCACGAGCCTGTCCGACATCGACGGCGGCACCTTCGTGGGGCTGGAGAACTACCGCAACCTGCTGCAGAGCGAGTTCTTCTGGAACGCCGCCCGCAACACCCTGACCATCGGCATCCTGGGCACGGTCCCCCAGCTGTGCATGGCCCTGGGCCTGGCCCACCTGCTCAACTACAAGCTCCGCGGCCGGACCTTCTTCCGCACCGTGATGCTGATGCCCTACGCGACGTCGATCGCTGCGGCCACGCTGGTCTTCGCCCAGCTCTTCGGCCGCGACTACGGCCTGATCAACACCGCGCTGGAGGCCGTCGGCCTGGACCGGGTCGACTGGGAGGCCGGCACCTGGACCAGCCAGATCGCCATCGCGGTGATCGTGACCTGGCGCTGGACCGGCTACAACGCGCTGATCTACCTGGCCGCGATGCAGTCCATCCCCGGCGAGCTCTACGAGGCCGCCGAGATCGACGGCGCCAGCCGGTGGAAGCAGTTCCTGCACGTCACGATCCCGTCGCTGCGGCCCACGATCCTCTTCACGATCGTCGTGTCGACCATCGGTGCGGTCCAGCTGTTCGGTGAGCCGCTGCTCTTCGCCGGCAACGGGACGACGTCGGGCGGGTCCTCGGGCCAGTACCAGACCCTCGGCCTGCTGATGTACCAGCAGGGCTGGACCAACTTCCACATCGGCCAGGCCGCGACGACCGCCTGGGCCATGTTCCTGATCATCCTCCTGGTCGTGGGGGCCAACGCCGTCGTCGGCCGCCTCCGCGCCCGGGCCGACCGGTAGGAGACCGGCATGGCGACCCTCGCACTCCCCGGGACCGAGACCACCTCGGTCCAGCCGGTCGACCGGCCCACCGACCGCCGCGGCGGCCGGGGCACCAAGTCCGGCAAGGCCGGCCCGGTGACCTACGTGCTGCTGACCCTGACCGCGCTGGTCTCGGTCTTCCCGCTCTACTGGACCCTCGTCGCCGGCTCGCACACCAACGCCGAGATCGCGGCGACCCCGCCGCCGTTCCTGCCCGACGCCGACCTGTTCACCAACTTCGGGCTGGCCCTGGAGCAGGCACCGATCGGCAAGGCGATCCTGAACTCGGTGCTCGTCGCCGGCAGCATCACGATCGGCACGGTGCTCTTCTGCACGCTGGCCGGGTTCGCCTTCGCCAAGCTGCGCTTCCGCGGCAAGGGACTGCTGCTGTCGCTGGTGATCGGCACGATGATGGTGCCCACCCAGCTCGCGGTGATCCCGCTGTTCATGATGATCGCGGACCTGCAGTGGGTGAACCAGCTGCAGGCGGTCGTCCTGCCCACCCTGGTCAGCGCGTTCGGCGTCTTCTTCATGCGCCAGTTCCTGACCTCGGCGCTGCCCGACGAGCTGCTGGAGGCAGGCCGCGTCGACGGCGCCTCCACCCACCGCATCTTCTGGTCGATCGTCGTCCCGGTGGCCCGCCCGGCGATGGCCGTGCTGGCGATGCTGACCTTCCTGACCGCCTGGAACGAGTTCTTCTGGCCGATCATCGCCCTCACCCAGGCCAACCCCACCGTGCAGGTCGCCCTGGCCGGCCTGGGCTCGGGCTACGTGCCCCAGCGGGCCGTGATCATGGCCGGCACCATCCTCGGCACCCTGCCCGTCCTCATCGTCTTCGCCGTCCTCGGCAAGCAGATCGTCGGCGGGATCATGCAGGGCGCGGTCAAGGGATGACACCGGTCCGAACCACCCCCACCCCCTCCCCCACAGAGAGCTGACCCGTGGCCACCGTCTCCTTCGCCGCCGCCACCCGCCGGTACACCGCCACCGGCCGCCCCGCCGTGGACGCCCTGGACCTGGACATCGCCGACGGCGAGTTCCTGGTCCTGGTCGGCCCCTCCGGGTGCGGGAAGTCCACCTCGCTGCGCATGCTCGCCGGCCTGGAGGAGGTCGACTCCGGCTCCGTCCTCATCGGCGACCGGGACGTCACCGACTCCCCGCCCAAGGACCGCGACATCGCGATGGTCTTCCAGAACTACGCGCTCTACCCGCACATGACCGTCGCCGAGAACATGGGCTTCGCCCTGAAGCTCGCCGGCGTCGGCAAGGCCGAGATCGGCACCCGGGTCCGCGAGGCCGCCGGCATCCTGGACCTCACCGACCACCTCGAGCGCCGGCCCAAGGCACTCTCGGGCGGCCAGCGGCAGCGCGTCGCGATGGGCCGGGCCATCGTCCGGTCCCCGCAGGTCTTCCTGATGGACGAGCCGCTGTCCAACCTGGACGCCAAGCTCCGCGTGCAGACCCGCACCCAGATCGCCGCGCTGCAGAAGCGGCTGGGCACCACCACGGTCTACGTCACCCACGACCAGGTCGAGGCCATGACGATGGGCGACCGGGTCGCCGTCCTCAAGGACGGCGTGCTGCAGCAGTGCGCCCCGCCCGGGGAGCTCTACGACCGGCCGGTCAACGTCTTCGTCGCCGGCTTCATCGGCTCCCCCGCGATGAACCTGGTCACCGGGGACGCCGTCGAGGGCGGGGTCCGGGTCGGCGACGCCGTCCTGCCGGTGCCCCGCACCCAGCTGGACCGGGCCGCCGCCGGCAACGGCCAGGTCACCGTGGGCTTCCGGCCGGAGTCCCTCGTGCTGGGCGACGAGGGCCTGCCCGTCGTCGTCACCCTCGTCGAGCAGCTGGGCTCCGACGCCTACGTGCACGGCCGCCTCGCCGGCTCCGACGACAGCCCGCTGCACGTCGACGACGTCGTCCTGCGCACCGCGAGCCGGGAGGCCCCGGCCGTCGGCTCGACCGTCCGGGTGCTGACCCGGCCCGACGCCGTGCACGTCTTCGACCCCACCACCGGCACCCGCGTCGACTGACGCGCCACCCCACCTGGAGACCCGCGTGACCACCACCGACACCCGCGAGACCACCGCCACCGGGCTGGTCTTCCCGCCCGGCTTCGTCTTCGGCGCCGCCACCGCCGCCTACCAGATCGAGGGGGCCGTCGACGTCGACGGCCGGGGCCCCTCGATCTGGGACACCTTCAGCCACACCCCCGGCAAGACCCACCTCGGCCACACCGGGGACGTCGCCGTCGAGCACCACGCCCGCTACCGCGAGGACGTCGCGCTGATGGCCGACCTGGGCCTGGCGGCCTACCGGTTCTCCGTCTCCTGGTCCCGGGTGCTGCCCGAGGGTGCCGGCCGGGTCGAGCAGCGCGGCCTGGACTTCTACCGCCGGCTGGTCGACGAGCTGCTGGAGGCCGGCGTCGACCCGTGGCTGACGCTGTACCACTGGGACCTGCCGCAGGCCCTGCAGGACCAGGGCGGCTGGACCTCCCGGGACACCGCCGAGCGCTTCGCCGACTACGCCGGGGTCCTCTACGACGGGCTCGGGGACCGGGTGTCGCACTGGTCCACGCTCAACGAGCCGATGTGCAGCGCGCTGCTGGGGCACATGGCCGGCCAGCACGCACCCGGGCACCGGGACGCCGTCGAGGCCTCACGGGCCACCCACCACCTGCTGCTGGGCCACGGCCTGGCCACCCGGGTGCTGCGCGAGCGCGGGGCGGACTCCTGCGGGCTGACCCTGAACTTCACCCCGATGACGCCGGCCAGCGACTCCCCCGCCGACGTCGACGCCGCCCGCCGCCTCGATGGTCAGCAGAACCGGATGTTCCTGGTCCCGGTCGTCACCGGCGAGTACCCGGCCGACGTCGCCGAGGACCTGGCTGCCGCCGGCGCCCCGCTGCCGATCGAGGACGGCGACCTGGAGCTGATCGCCACCCCGCTGGACTGGCTGGGCGTCAACTTCTACTTCGGGTCCGTCGTCCGGGCGACCGAGGAGCCCACCGGCAAGGCGAGCTCCTTCATCGGTGGCGAGCGGGTCGAGGAGGACCCGCCGACCGGGCCGACCACGACGATGGGCTGGGGCGTCACCCCGCACGCCTTCACCGACCTGCTGCTGCGACTGCGGGACACCGCACCGGGCCTGCCGCTGGTGATCACCGAGAACGGCTCGGCCTGGCCGGACGAGGTCTCCCCCGACGGCGCCGTGCACGACCCGCAGCGGGTCCGGTACCTGATGGACCACCTGGCCGCGGTCACCGACGCCATCGAGCTCGGGGCCGACGTCCGTGGCTACTTCGCCTGGTCGCTGCTGGACAACTACGAGTGGGCCCGCGGCTACGACCAGCGCTTCGGCATCGTGCACGTGGACTACGACACCCAGGTCCGGACGCCGAAGGACAGCGCGCTGGCCTACGCGGAGGTGATCCGCCGCCACGCCGCCGGCTGACCCGCCCCGGCATGGGATCCCCCGCATACAGAAGGCCGCTCCTGCCATGTGCGGGGGATCCCATGCCACCGCGGGCGGGGGAAGACATCCGGGTGGGCGCGGGTTAGGGTCCTCACAAGCAGTTGAGCACTCAACTAGCAACCTGGAGGTCGGGATGCCCGCCGTCACCGTCGAGGACACCACCACGCTGGCCCGGGTCCCGGTGCCCGCGCCCGGCACCGTGCGGCGCCGCGTCCGCTCGGTCACCACCGCCCCGCGCGGCTTCGAGGGCGAGGGCTTCCCGGTCCGCCGCGCCTTCGCCGGCGTCGACCTGCGCGACCTGGACCCCTTCATCCACATGGACCAGATGGGCGAGGTCGAGTACGCCCCGGGTGAGCCCAAGGGCACCTCCTGGCACCCGCACCGCGGCTTCGAGACCGTCACCTACATCATCGACGGCACCTTCGAGCACGCCGACAGCCACGGCGGCGGCGGGTCGATCACCAACGGCGACACCCAGTGGATGACCGCCGGCGGCGGCGTCCTGCACATCGAGAGGCCCCCGGAGTCCCTGGTGCTCTCCGGCGGCCTCTTCCACGGCCTGCAGCTGTGGGTGAACCTGCCCAAGGCGCAGAAGTGGGTCGAGCCCCGCTACCAGGACCTGCGCGCCGACCAGTCGGTGCTGCTGGCCAGCCCGGACGCCGGGGCGTTCCTCCGCGTCATCGCCGGGGACGTCGGCGGCCACGCCGGCCCGGGGACGACGTACACCCCGATGGCCATGGTGCACGCCACCATCGCCCCCGGCGCCACCCTGGACCTGCCGTGGGAGCCGGACTTCAACGCCCTGGTCTACGTGCTGAGCGGCAACGGCACCGTGGGCGCCGGCGACCAGCCGGTCACCGGCGGCCAGCTCGCCGTCTTCGGGCCCGGAGACACCGTCACCGTCAAGGGCGCCCTGAACCAGGACAGCCGCACGCCGTCGCTGGACGTCGTCGTCCTGGGCGGCCGCCCGATCCGCGAGCCCATCGCCATGTACGGGCCGTTCGTGATGAACACCCGCGAGGAGGTCCGGGACGCCTTCACCGACTGGCAGGGCGGCCGGCTCGGCTCCATCCCGGCACAACACGTCGCGCACGCGGGCGTGCGTGGGCAAGCTGACTGACGTGAGCGACCTCGAGCCCCGTCCGGACACCCACGTGCTGGGCGGGCTCGGGGGCGTCGCACCCCGCCCGGCCCTGGACCTGCTCCCCGGCAAGACCGTCACCCTCGGCGAGCGCATGCAGGTCCGCCGGCTGCTGCCGACGCTGGGCCGCCGGATGGTCGGCGCCTGGGCGTTCGTCGACCACTACGGTCCCGACGACGTCGCCGGCACCGACGGCATGCAGGTCCTGCCGCACCCGCACACCGGGCTGCAGACGGTGTCCTGGTTGATCGAGGGCACCGTGCACCACAGGGACTCCCTGGGCAGCGACGTGCTCTTCGGTGCCGGCGAGCTGGCGCTGATGACCGCCGGGCGGGCGATCAGCCACAGCGAGCAGTCCCCCGTCGCCCGCCCGGGACTGCTGCACGGGGCTCAGCTGTGGGTCGCGCTGCCCGACGGCGTCCGGGACGTCGCCCCCGCCTTCGAGCACCACGCCACGTTGCCCGGCTTCGTCTCCGACGGGGTGACGGCGACCGTGCTGATGGGCTCGCTGGGCGGGGCCACCTCGCCGGGCACCGCGTACTCCCCGCTGGTCGGCGTGGACCTGGCCCTGGCGGCCGGGGCGGACGTCGAGCTGCCGCTGGAGCCCGGCTTCGAGCACGCCGTGCTGGCGTCCTCCGGTGACTCCGTCGTCGAGGGCGCCCCGGTGGCGCACGGCTCGATGCTCTACCTGGGCACCGGCCGCAGCACCGTGCGGGTCCGCGCCGAGCAGCCCAGCCGGCTGCTGCTCCTGGGCGGGGAGCCCTTCGAGGAGCAGATCGTCATGTGGTGGAACTTCGTCGGCCGCAGCGGCGACGAGGTCGCCGGGTTCCGCGAGCAGTGGGAGTCCGGCGAGCGGTTCGGCCACGTCGACGGCTTCGAGGACGGCGAGCGCACCGGCGCCCCGCCGATGCCCCCGGTACCGCTCAAGGCCCGCGGCCGCGAGCGCTGACCCGCGGCCGCTCCTGCTCCGGCAAAGGAAGCTCTACACCCCCCATCGGGCGCGCGAGGAGGTGTAGAGCTTCCCATGCCGGGGGCTGGGGCGATCTGGGGTGGCTAGAAGCCGCCGCCGCCGAAGTCGCCGCCACCCCCGAAGTCTCCGCCGCCGAAGTCCCCTCCACCGCCGCCGTCCCCGAAACCGCCTCCGTTGCCTCCGCCGAGACCGCCGATGAGCAGCCCGCCGAGCAGGCCGCCGGCCAGCCCGCCGCCGAAGCCGCTGCCCCCGTAGCCCCGGCCGTACCCGCCGCGGCCGTAGCCCTGGCCGTACCCGCCGCCGTAGCCGCCGTCCTGGTACTGCGCCACGTCCTGCTGGGCGGCCTGCATGGCCTGCTGGGCCAGTGCGTCGGCGCGCTGGGCCGCGCGCAGCGCCGCGATGGGGTCGGTCGACCCGGTGCGCGACGCCTCGTCGAGGTACCGCTCCGCCTCGGCGAGCCGGGTGCGCGCCGAGCTGCCCACCGCACCGCGGCGGGTGGTGATGAAGTCCCCGGCCGAGGCGACCGAGGCATCCGCCGCCCGGATGGCCTGCTGCAGGTGGGCGGTGGCCCGCTCCTGCTGCTGACGCAGGTCGCGCGCGGGCTCCAGCGCCGCCTCCAGGGCGAGGTCGGCCTCGTCGAGGCGGCGGGTCACCGCCAGTGGGTCGGGCAGCGAGCCGTCGGCCGGCTGCAACTGGCCGACCGTCCCGGCCAGCGCCGCCTCGGCGCGGGCCAGCTGCTCGCGCAGCCCCGGGGTGTCCACGCCCCGACTGAGCATGGCGTGCGCCTCGGCGATGTCGCGCTCGGTCTCGGCCCGCACGGCCTCGAAGTGGCCAGGGGCGTCCCGCAGGTCGGCGACCGTGCGGTCCACGGCGTCCAGCAGCGTGCCGGCCTCGGAGAGGGAGTCCTCGCCCGCCCGGACGGCGGGCACCGCACCGTTGGGTCGACCGGCCTCGATCTCGGCCCGGCCGGCGACCACCAGCTGCTCGGCCCGGTCGATCCGGGCCCGCGCCTCGTCCACGTTGTCCGCGACCGGGGCCCAGGCCGACCGCGCGTACCGCTCCGACAGCCAGACCAGGGTCCGGTCGCCGTCGGGCAGCCGGTCGCGCAGCCGCTGCGCCACCGGGGTCAGTGCCTCCAGTGCCTCGGGCGCGGAGTCGGCCAGGTGCCGCAGCTCGGCGTAGGCCTCGCGCTGGCCCTGCAGCCGGCCCCGGGCGGACGCGGTGAGCTCCAGCAGCTCGGTGAGCATCCGCCGCTGGGTGGGCTCGTCCTCCGGGATGTCGTCGTCGAGCTCCTGGCGGATGGTGAACGCCCGGGAGAGCTCGGCCTTGGACTCCGCGAGTGCCTCGCCGAAGCCGGCCACCGGGCCGTCGCCGTACTGCGACCGGGCGTAGGCCAGGTCCAGCTCGGAGGTCTTGACCGCCTCGTCCAGGCCGAGCAGCTCCTCGCTGGCCCGGAACGTCAGCTGCTGGGTGGGGGTGCCGTGGTGCGGGTCGCGGGCGGCGGCCTCGGCCTCCTCCTTCTCCCGGCGGACCTGGGCCGAGGCGGCGGCGGCCTTCTTCTTGCGTCGGTTGCGCAGCAGGGCGTACCCGCCAGCGCCCACGACGGCGACACCGACGAGCCCACCGAGAGCGATCGCGCCCCCGTCACCTGGCTGCAACCCCTCGGCCAGGGCCGTCGCAGCCCCCGCGTAGTCGTCCTGCGTGAGCAACGGCTCCACGTCCGAGGCGAGCACGTCCTGGACCTGAGAGGCAGTCACCCCAGGGTCGCTGCCGGCCCAGACGCGGTAGTTGTCGTCGCCGACCGAGGCGGCGAAGAGGAGGTCGTTGCCGCCCAGGCCAGACTCCTGGAAGGTCTGCTCAGCCCACTCTGCAGGTGTCAGATCACCAAAGTCGTCCACGTACGCCACGTACAACGTGGTGCCGTCCTGCTGCAGGGCACTGATGGCATCGCTGACCGAGCTCTCCTGCGAACTCGACAACACGTCCGCCGAGTCCGTGAGCTGTTCGGTCAGCTGCAACGGCTCCTCCGCGGACGCCGCACCGGCACCGGCGAGCAGGACGGTCAGGCCGACGGCGGTCCCGGCGAGGAGTCGGGAGAGGGGTCGCATGACCCCATGGTCCCCCACTCCGCTGTGTGCCGCGGCGCCTCGGAGGGACCGCTCAGAAGCGGCCACCGCTGCTGCGCCGGCCGCCGGAGCTGCCGCCGGAACTCCGTCGGCCCGACGACGAGGACCGCCCGGACGACGACGAGCGGCCGGACCGGCCCGAGGAGCCGAACGACCCACCGCTGGACCAGCCACCCCCGCTGCCACCGAAGAACCCCCCGGAGTAGGAGGAGGACTGCCGTTCCCGGTCCCGGCGGGCGTCGCTGATGGAGCTCTGCACGGTGTCGGCCAGCGAGTTGGCCTCGGTGGCCTCGCGCAGTGCGGTGGCCGGGTCGGCCAGCAGGGCGGCCTCGGCCGCGGCCAGGTGCCGCTCGGCCTCGCTGAGCCGGGTGCGCGGCACGGTGCTGGCGACGTCCCGCCCCGAGGACACGGCGAGGGCGGCGGCGTTCACCGCGCTGCGGGCGGTGGTCACCGCGCGCTCGGCGCGGGCAGCGGCGTCCCGGCGGGCGGTGGCCGCCTGCTGGGCCCCGGCGAGGGCGGTGTCCAGTGCGTCGTCGGCGGCGTCCAGCCGGGACAGCGCGGCGATCGGGTCGGGTGCCGTGCCGCCGGCCAGCTGGTCGGCGACGGTCAGCGCCTCCTGGGCCTGCGCGACCGGGCCGGCGACCGCGGCGGCGTCGGTGGGGTCGACGGACCGGGCTGCGGTGATGCCGGCCTGCACCTCGGCGCGGGCGGCGGGCACGGTCGTGGCTGCGGTCTCCAGCTCCTGGGCCCGGGCACCGACCGAGTCCAGGGTGGCCTGGGTCCCGGACAGCGCGGCCTCGGCGGTGCGCAGGTACGGCACGGCCCCGCCGGTGCGCCCGGCGGCGAGCTCGGCCCGGGCCGCGGTGACCGCGTGCTCGGCGGAGGCCAGCTGCTCACGCGCCTGCGGGACCGCCTGGTCGACCGGGGCGACGGCGCTGGGCGCCCACCGCCGGCGCAGCTGCTCGACCTTCTGCTCCTCGGCGGGCAGCCGACCGGTGAGCGCGGTGACCCGGGGCGCGAGGCCGTCGAGGACCTGGGGGGCGTTCGCCTCCAGGTCGCGCAGCTGGGCGAACTCGGCGGCCTGGGCGTCGAGCCGGTCGTCGGCGGACTTCACCAGGCCGAGCAGGTCGGCGAGCATCCGGCGCTGGGTCGGGTCGTCCTCGGGGACCTCGTCGTCGAGCTGCTGGCGGATCGTGAAGGCCTGCTGCATCTCCTGGCGGGCGGTCGCGACGGTGCCCGCGAACGGGGCGACGCCGGCCTCGCCGTACTGCAGCTTGGCGTAGTCCAGGTCCAGCTGGGAGGTGCGCAGTGCCTCGTCGACGGCCAGCAGCCCCTCGCTGGCGCGGGCGGTGAGCTGCTCGGTGCTCTCGTCCGGGAACGGGCCGGCCGCGCGCACCCGCTCGGCCTCGGCAGCGGCATCCCGGCGGCGCTTGACCAGCGCGTACCCGCCTCCACCCACGGCCAGCACCCCGGCGCCCGCGCCGAGCAGGCCCCACGGCACGGACCCGGGGACGAGCCCGTCGGCGAAGGCGGTGGCCGCACCGGCCCAGTCGTCGTCGCCGAGCGGGGGCTCGACGTCGCTGAGCACCAGGTCGTCGACCTGGCCGGCGTCCAGCCGGAACCCCTCGGGCACGTCGACGCCGTAGGACCGGTCCTCGACCGCGACGGCGAAGAGCACGTCGCTGGTGCCCAGCCCGGACAGCTCCGCGGTCTCGGCGGCCCAGTCCGGGCCGCTCAGTCCGTCGAAGGTGGCCACGAAGGTGACGAAGAGCTGCGTGCCGTCCTCGTCCTGCAGCCGCTGCAGCGCCTCCTCGACCTGCTGGCGGCCCTCGTCGTCCAGGACGCCGGCGTCGTCGGTGAGCTGGCCGGCCAGCCGGGAGGGCTCCTCCGCGGACGCCGGAGCGGCCAGCAGCAGCGGGGCGGCGACCAGGCCGAGCACGGCGAGCGTGCGGGTGAGCAGGGCGGACGGGCGCGACATGCCGCACATGGTGTCCCACCCGGGGGCCGAGGGGCGGGACCCCCACGCCCTGGGTCCGCGCTCCACGGCCCCGGCTCAGAGGTCGAGCACCAGCCGGGGTCCGGCGGCGCGGGAGACGCAGACCATCATCACCGTGTTCGAGGCCCGCTCGCCGTCGCTGAGGATCGAGTCCCGGTGCTCGACGTCGCCCTCCAGGACCGGGGTCTCGCAGGTGCCGCAGGTGCCCTCGCGGCATGAGCTCAGCACCAGCACGTCCTCGGCCTCCACCGCCTCGAGCACGGTCTGCCCCGGCTCGACGGTGACGGTCGTGCCGGACAGCGCCAGTTCCACCTCGAAGGGCCCGTCCCACACGGGGGCGCCGAACTCCACGGCCTCGAAGCGCTCGGCGTGCACCGTCAGCCCGAGCGCGGCGCCGGCCTCGACGACGGCGTCGATGAGCCGGGCCGGGCCGCAGACGTGCACCTGGGCCCCCGCCGACAGTGCGGCCAGCGAGCCGACGTCCAGGCGGCCCCCCTCGTCGGCGGCCAGCACCCGCACCCGTCCCGGGTGGGCGGCAGCGAGCTCGTCGGCGAAGGCCATCGTCGACCGGGAGCGACCGGCGTAGTCCAGGGTCCAGTCCGCGCCGGCCTCCTCGGCGGCGGCCGCCATCGACCGCAGCGGGGTGATCCCGATGCCCCCGGCGACCAGGTGGTGCCGGGCGCCGGCGGCCGGGTCGAACGGGAAGTGGTTGCGCGGGCCGCGCACCCGCAGCCGCTGCCCGACCTCGACCCGCTCGTGGACGGCGACCGACCCGCCCCGGCCGGCGTCCTCGCGCAGCACGGCGACCCGCCAGCGGGTGCGGTCGGCCAGGTCGCCGCACAGCGAGTACTGCCGTTCCAGGCCGGGGCCCAGCAGCAGGTCCAGGTGCGACCCCGGCGTCCAGGCCGGCAGGTCCCGTCCGTTGTGCGAGACGAGGTCCACGGCCAGCACCCCGTCGGCCAGCACGGTCCGCCCGGCGACGACGAGGTCGCGCTCCACGTCGCTGAAGAAGCTCACGCCCGGCAGGGTGCCGCGCGCGTGTTCCGACGGGGTGACGACGCCGTGCCCCGGTCGTCACACGGGCGCAACGCGGGGCAGCGACGATCGCCGGCATGAGCGCCCCGCCTGCCGCTGCCCCCACCGCTGTCGCCGCCCTGGAGTCCGAGCTCGTCGAGCTGCTCGGGGAGAAGAACGTCAGCAGCGAGCTGCGGGTCCGGGAACGGGCCTCGGTGGACGGCAGCCGGATGTCCCCGATCATCGCCGAGCAGCTGCCGCTGGGCGTCGCGGACCTGGTCGCCTTCCCGACCACCGCCGAGGAGATCGGGCTGGCCGTGGCGGCCGCCGTCCGGCACGGGGTGGGGGTGACCCCGCGCGGCAAGGGCACCGGCAACTACGGCCAGGCCATCCCGATGCCCGGTGGCCTGGTCCTCGACGTGTCCCGCGCCCGCGCGGTCGTCGAGGTCGGCGAGGGCTGGGTCACCGCCGAGGCCGGCGCCCCGATGGTCGCCCTGGAGCGTGCCGCGCACGCCACCGGCCAGCAGCTGTGGATGTACCCCTCGACCGCGCAGTCCTCGATCGGGGGGTTCCTGGCCGGCGGGTCCGGCGGCACGGGCAGCATCGCGCACGGGGCCAACCACATGGGCTTCGTGCAGGCCCTCGACGTCGTGCACGCCACCGGGTCCGCCGAGCTGGTCCACGTCGAGGACGCCGAGGCCGACCTGTACGTGCACAACTACGGCACCGCCGGCGTCATCGCCCGGGCCACCGTCCGGCTCGAGCCGCTGCAGGAGTGGCGCGGGGTCTACGCCAGCTTCCCCGACGCCGCGTCGGCGTTCTCCGTCGTCCGGCCGCTGGGCAGGCTGGACCCGCTCCCCCGGCTGGCCTCCGCCGACGGTCCGGTGATCACCGCCGCACTGCCGGAGGACCCGGCGTTCGTGCCCGGCCGCGCGAGCCTGCGGGTGATCGCCGACCTGGCCACCGTCGAGGAGGTCACCGCGATCGTGGAGGCCGCCGGCGGCCGGGTCGAGGACGTCCGGGAGGGCGCCCAGACCGCGCTGACGATCTCGATGCTGAGCTACAACCACCCCATCGAGTGGCTGCAGAAGTCCGCACCCGGCGTGTACTTCCACCTCGAGGTGGGCGGCGATGCCCTGGTCGACCGGCTGGGGGAGGTCGAGGCCGTCTTCGAGGGCGGTCTGCTGCACATCGAGGCCGGGCACACCACGCCGATCGGGATGCTCGCCGGGGTCTACCAGAGCCCCGAGCAGGTGTACGCCGGGATCGCGGCGCTGGGCGAGCTGGGCGTGGGCGTGCACGACCCGCACCAGTGGAACGTGGACTTCCAGCTGGCCCGCACCGTCGAGGTGGCCCGGCGCACCGACCCCGACGGCCTGCTCAACCCGGGCAAGCTCAACCCCGACTACGCCGGCCCCACCAAGGGCGCGATCATCCGGTGACGCTCGGGGCCGAGGTCCACGCCGACACCGCACCGCCCGCCGACCCGGTCGCGCTCGCCGTCTCCTGGCTGCCCGCCGACGACGACCCCGACCGGCCGCAGGTCACGCTGTCCACGCAGGGCCTGGACGGGTGGCCGAACGCCCGCACCGTGCTGCTGTCGGCGGTCGACCGGACCGGGTTCGCCTTCCACACGTCGGCGTCCAGCGCCAAGGCCCACGAGCTGGCCGCGGTCCCGCGGGCGGCGATGACGGTGGTCTTCGCACCCGCGTTCAGCCGCCAGCTCGTCGTCCGTGGGGACGTCGTCCGCTGCTCACCGGGCGAGCTGGCCGCGGCGTACACGGCCCGCTCCCCCTACCTGCGCCGGCTCGCCTGGCTCAACGACGACGCCCTGGCCGCCCTCCCCCGGGCCGAGCGGGTGGCCCGCTGGGCGGCGGGCGAGCCCGCGGCGGGTGCGCCCGAGGGCTGGACCGGCTGGCGCCTGGTGCCCCGGGAGCTGACCTTCTGGGTCAGCGACGCCGACACCGCCAGCCGTCGGCTGCAGTACCGCCGCACGGCCGAGGGCTGGCGCGTGCGCCCCCTCGCCGGCTGACCCCCACGCCGGCGAGGGGGCGCCCCTCAGAGGTAGCTGATCGGCTCGTCGACCCCGCCGACGAGCGCGTCGTCGGCCGCCCGGCCGCCGGTCGCGGCGACCGACACGCCCTGCGTGGCGGCCACCTCGTCCGGGCCCTTGGGCAGCAGCCGCCCGTCCCGCACGTCCTCGGCCCAGTGGCAGCTGACCAGGTGGCCCGGCGCGAGCTCGCGCAGCACCGGCACCTCGTCGTCGCAGCGGGTCTCCTGCCGCCAGGGGCAGCGGGTGTGGAACCGGCAGCCCGAGGGCGGGTCGGCCGGCGAGGGCAGGTCACCGGAGAGCAGGATCCGCTCCCGGGCGTCCTCGACCACCGGGTCGGGCACCGGGACGGCGCTCATCAGCGAGCGGGTGTAGGGGTGCAGCGGCTGCTCGTAGAGGGAGTCCGCCGGCGCCTGCTCGACCAGCGAGCCCAGGTACATGACCCCGACGACGTCGCTGATGTGCCGGACGACGGCCAGGTCGTGCGCGATGACCAGGTAGGTCAGGCCGAGACGCTCCTGGAGCTCCTCCAGCAGGTTGAGCACCTGGGCCTGCACCGAGACGTCCAGGGCCGACACCGGCTCGTCGGCGATGAGCAGGTCGGGCTCGACGGTGATGGCCCGCGCGATGCCGATGCGCTGGCGCTGGCCGCCGGAGAACTCGTGCGGGTAGCGGCGCAGCGCGGCCGTGGGCAGCCCGACGGCGTCCAGCAGCTCGCGCAGCCGCGTGCTGATCGCGGCCTTGTCCCCGCCCAGGCCGTGCGCCTTCAGCGGCTCGGCCAGCAGCGACTCGACGTCCTGGCGCGGGTCCAGGGAGCCCAGCGGGTCCTGGAAGACCATCTGCATCCGCCGGCGCATGTGCCGCAGCGGCTCGGGCTTGAGCGAGGCGACGTCCACGCCGTCGAACCAGACCTGCCCGGCGGTGGGCTCCTCCAGGCGCAGGATCGCCCGCCCGAGCGTCGACTTCCCGCACCCGGACTCGCCGACCAGCCCGTACGTCGTCCCCCGGTCGATGGTGAGGTCGACGCCGTCGACGGCCTTGACGTGCCCGACGGTGCGGTCCACGAAGACCCCGCGCTTGATCGGGAAGTGCACCTGCAGCCCCTCGACGCGCAGCAGCGGTCCGGCGTCGGTCACGAGGTCGCTCCAGGGGTCAGCGGGGAAGTGGTCGGGACGGCGGGGGTCAGCGGGTGCCGGCAGCGCAGCTCCCGGCCGCCCGGCTCGGTGACCAGGTCGACCTCGGAGCCGGACACCTCCACCAGGCAGTCGTCCTCGGCGGAGTCGCAGCGCGGGGCGAACGCGCAGCCCTGGGCCCACGGGATGGTGTCCCGGGCGGACCCGCGGATGGGGGTCAGCGGGGTCCCGCGGCCGCTGTCCAGGCGGGGCACGGAGTTCAGCAGCCCGCCGGTGTAGGGGTGCCGGGGGCGGGCGAAGAGGTCGCGCCGCTCGGCGGTCTCGATGATCCGGCCGGCGTACATGACGTGCACACGGTCGCACAGGCCCGCGACGACGCCCAGGTCGTGGGTGATCATCACCAGCGCCGTCCCCGAGCCCTGCACGAGGTCGCGGAGCAGCTCGAGGATCTGGGCCTGGATGGTGACGTCGAGGGCGGTGGTCGGCTCGTCGGCGATCAGCAACCGCGGCGAGCAGGCCAGGGCCATGGCGATCAGCGCCCGCTGGCGCATGCCGCCGGACAGCTGGTGGGGGTACTCCCCCAGCCGGCGCCGGGGGTCGGGGATGCCGACCCGGTCCAGCAGGTCGACGGCCTCGGCCTTGGCCGCCTCGCCCTTGAGGCCGCGGTGCTGGGCGAGCACCTCGGTCACCTGCAGGCCGACGGTGACCGTCGGGTTCAGCGAGGACAGCGGGTCCTGGAAGACCATCGCCATGTCCTTGCCGCGCAGCTTGCGCAGCGTCCGGTCCCCGGCGCCGAGCAGCTCGCGTCCGTCCAGGCGGACCGAGCCGTCCACCTGCACGCCGCGGGAGGGCAGCAGGCCCATCGTGGCCAGCGAGGTGACGGACTTGCCGCAGCCGGACTCCCCGACCAGCCCGACGGTCTCCCCGGGCGCCACGGAGAAGCTGACACCGTCGACGGCGAGGGTCGCGGGCTCGCCGCGGCGCTGGAAGCGGACCCGCAGGTCCTCGACCTCGAGGACGGGGGTGGTCAGGGGGTTCACGGCGCTCACCTGCGGAACTTGGGGTCGAGGGCCTCGCGCAGCGACTCCCCGAGCAGGGTGAAGCCGAGCGCGACCACGATGATGCACAGCGCCGGGTAGACGGCCAGCTCCGGACGGACCGACAGCACGGCCTGGGCGCTGGCGAGCATGGCGCCCCACTCGGGCCGGCTGATGTCGGGGTCGCCCAGGCCCAGGAAGCTCAGCGCGGCGGCCTCGATGATCGCCGTGGCCAGCGACAGCGTGGCCTGCACGATCACCGGGGACAGCGAGTTGGGCAGCACGTGGCCCAGCACGATCGTACGGCGCTTGACCCCGAGCGCGCGGGCGGCCAGGGCGTAGTCGCTGTCCCGCTGGACCAGCATCGACCCGCGCAGCAGGCGGGCGAAGACCGGCACCTGGGTGACCGCGATGGCGATCATCAGCGACAGCTGGTTGGCCCCCAGGAGCACCGACACGCTGATCGCCATGAGCAGGCCGGGGATGGACAGCAGGATGTCCACGAAGCGCATGACGACCGTGTCGACCCTGCCGCCCAGCCCGCCGGCCAGGATGCCCAGCAGCATCCCGACGGCGGCGCCGAGCACGGTGGAGACGACGCCGATGACCAGCGACTGGCGCGAGCCGTAGACCAGCCGGCTGAGGACGTCGCGGCCCAGCTGGTCCACGCCCAGCGGGAAGCCCTCGCGGGCACCGGGGATGGAGCCCTGCCGGACCTCGGACAGCAGGGTCTGCGCGAACGGGTCGCGCGGGGCCAGCCACGGGGCGAGGACGGCGACGACGAGGAACACCAGCACGATGACCGCGCCGGTGATGGCCACCGGGTCCCGGCGCAGCCGCCGGACGGCGCTGCGCAGCAGGGACTCCCCGCCGGTGCCGGCCGACAGCGTCCCGGCGCGGGCGGCCAGCTCGTCGATCTTCTCCCGGCGGCGTCCGCCCGGGGTCAGGGTGGGGGCGCTCACCGGGCACGCACCCGGGGGTCGAGCAGCCCGTAGGAGACGTCGACCAGCAGGTTCACCAGCACGTAGACCACCGCCAGGATGAGGATGAAGCCCTGCAGCAGGGCGTAGTCGCGGTCGCTGATCGCCTGTCGCAGCGCCGACCCCACCCCGCCGAAGGCGAAGACGGTCTCGGTGAGGACCGCCCCGGACAGCAGCAGCCCGGTCTGCAGGCCGATGGTGGTGGACACCGGCAGCAGCGCGTTGCGGACCACGTGCCGGTTGCGCACGGTGGTGACGCTGAGCCCCTTGGCGTTGGCGGTCCGGACGTAGTCCTCGTTCACCACGTCGAGGACCGCGGCGCGGGTGATGCGCACGATGATGGCCAGCGGGATGGTGCCCAGGGCGATGCCGGGCAGCACCAGGTGGGTGACGGCGTCCCAGGCGGCGTCCCACTCGCGGGTCAGCAGGCCGTCCAGGACGTAGAAGTTGGTGATGTGCGTGGCGTCGATGCGCACGTCCTGCCGGCCGGACCCGGGCAGCCAGCCCAGCTCGACGGCGAACAGCAGGCGGAGCAGGTAGGCCAGGAAGAACACCGGGATCGTCACCCCGAGCAGCGAGCCGATGACCGAGGCGTTGTCGACGAACCCGCCGTGCCGCTTGGCCGCCAGGTAGCCCAGCGGGACGCCGAGGCCGATGGCGAAGGCCATCGCGAAGAGGGTCAGCTCGATGGTGCCGGGGAAGCGGAGCAGGAACTCGGAGGTGACCGACTGCCCGGTGCGCGCGGAGGTGCCGAAGTCCAGCTGGACCGCCCGGCCCAGGAACTTCAGGTACTGCACGACGATGTTCTCGTTGAGCCCGAAGGCCTCGTTGTAGGCGGCGACCCGCTCGGGGGTGGCGCGCTCGCCGAGGGCGGCCTGGGCCGGGCCCCCGGGCAGCGCCCGGAGCCAGGCGAAGAGCAGCACCGACAGCCCCAGCAGGATCGGGACCAGCTGCAGGAGCCGGCGGACGATGAAGCGCAGCACGCGCGGGTCAGCCTCTCGGTCGGGGGGCCGGGCCGGCGGGGCCCGGACGGACCTCCGGCCGGCACCCCCGCGAGGGGGCACCGGCCGGAGGGTGGGTCAGTTGCCGATCGTGACGGTGGAGAAGTCCTCCGCCGAGAGCGGGCTGGGGACCAGCCCGTCGACGTCGGCGGCCACCACGAGGGCGTTCGGGGCGTGCGAGACCGGGACCGCCGGGAGGAAGTCCATGATCGCGGCGTTGGCCTCGGCGTAGAGCTCGCCGCGGGCGTCGATGTCGGGCTCGCTGTCACCGGCGGCGAGTGCCGAGAAGACCTCGGGGGCCTCCCAGCCGCCGAACTCCGCCTTCATCCGGCCACCGCCGGCGTCGGCGAAGAACGTGCCGATGAAGTTGTAGGCGTCGTTGTAGTCACCGGTCCAGCCCAGCAGGTGGATGTCGGCCTGACCGGCCTGGACGGCGTCCAGGTAGTCCGGGTTCCACGGCAGCGAGACGGGCTCGATGGTGAACCCGGCGTCGGTCAGGTTCTGGCTGATGACCTCGAACATGGCGGCCGGGTCCGGCAGGTACGGCCGGCTGACGTCGGTCGGGTAGTAGAAGCGCAGCGTGGTGTTCAGCGCACCGGCCTCGGTGAGCAGCTGGCGGGCCCGGTCGGGGTCGTAGTCGTAGGTGGTGACGTCCTCGGACCACCCGTCGACGGCCGGCGGCACGAACTCGATGGCCTCCTCGGCGCCCTCGGGGAGCAGCGAGTTGACGATGGTCTCCCGGTCGATGGCGTGCGCGACGGCCTGCCGGACGCGGACGTCCTGCAGGGCCGGGTTGGCGCTGGTGCCCTCGACCCCGCCGCCGTTCATGCCCAGGTACAGGATGTTGAACGGGTCGCGGGGCAGGACCTGGAAGCCGCCCTCCTCCAGCGTCTGGTAGTCCGCGGGGGCGACGAGGTCGTAGCCGTCGATGGAGCCGGCCTGCAGCTCCTGCCGGCGGGTGTTGCCGTCGGCGATCGAGCGGAAGACGATCTCGTCGACGCCGGGGGCGTCGCCCCAGTAGTCCTCGTTGGCCACGATGCGGACCTCGCCGTTGCCCTGGTCCCAGCTGTCGAAGCGGAAGGGCCCGGTGCCGGTCGGGTGCTCGATGGCGTACTCGGTGTAGGTCAGTGCGTCGCCGTTGCCGCCCAGCTCGTCGGCCTGGTACTGCTCCAGGGCCTCGGGGCTCTGCATGGCGAAGGACGGCAGCGCCAGGACCGCGGGGAACCGGCTGGTGACCTGGGTGGTGCTGACCTCGGCGGTGAACTCGTCGGTGGCCTCGCAGCCGGCGTACAGGCTGGGGACGTCGGGGGTGCTGGCGAAGCCGCCGAAGTTGTTCTGCCAGTACTCCGAGGCGGCGGGGCTGGCCGCCAGGCCCTCGAAGTTGTACCAGCGCTCGAAGTTGAAGCAGACGGCCTCGGCGTTGAAGGGCGTCCCGTCGTGGAACGTCACGTCGTCGCGGAGGTCGAAGGTGTAGGTCAGGCCGTCCTCGGACGCCTCGTAGCTCTCGGCGAGGGCCGGGGCCAGGTCGGCGGAGCCGGGCTCGTTGGTGAGCAGGCCCTCGTAGATCTGCCGGGTGACGCGGAAGGACTCGCCGTCGGTGGCGAACGCCGGGTCGAACATCGTCGGGTCGCCGGCGGCGCCGAAGACGAAGGTGCCGCCGGAGGACTCGCCGCCCTCGGCAGAACCGGAGTCGTCCCGGTCGCTGGAGGCACAAGCCGCCATGGTCAGGGCGGTGAGGGCGGCCGCGGAAGCGGCCAGCACACGGGTGGGGCGACGGTGCATCGCGGAAGACCTGCCTTCTCGGCCCGTTCGGGCCGGATGAGCTGGAGCCTGATCGGCCGGTGACGGGAAGGCGTCCCGGCGCGAGACGGGACGTTAAGCCCCGTCTGTGACGGGCGTGTGACCCGACGGGGTGATCGTCACCGGATCGAGACCTCGGGCGTCCCTTTTCCGCGGCAATGACGTGGGTCACTCGCCACGGCGTCCGACGGCATCGGCAGGATGGGCCCATGACCGCCGTCCTGGGACTGGGCCTGGCCGCCGTCGGGCGCCCCGCGTACATCACCCTGGGCCGGGACGCCGACCTGCCCGGGGACCGCTCCCCCGACCTGCTGCGCGCCCGCGCGCACGAGCTGCTCGACGCCGCCGTCGACGACCTCGGCATCGGGTACCTGGACACCGCCCGCTCCTACGGCCGGGCGGAGGAGTTCCTGGGCGGCTGGCTCGCCGGCCGCCCCGACGACCCCTTCGTGGCCAGCAAGTGGGGCTACACCTACACCGCCGAGGACCCCACGGTCGACGCCGACGAGGTCAAGACCCACGACCTGCCCACCCTGGAGCGCCAGTGGGCCGAGACCCGGGCACTGCTCGGTGACCGCCTGCGACTCCACCAGGTGCACTCCCTCACCGTGGACAGCCCCCTGTGGGACGACGAGGCCCTGCTGCAGCGGCTCGCCGGGATCCGCGACGCCGGCACCGAGCTGGGGTTCTCGACGTCGGGCCCGCGCCAGGCCGACGCCGTCCGGCGTGGCACCGAGCTGCAGGTCGGGGGCGCCCGGCTGTTCGACACGGTGCAGAGCACCTGGAACCTGCTGGAGACCTCGGCCGGGCCCGCGCTGGCCGACGCGCACGCCGCGGGTCTGCGGGTGGTGGTCAAGGAGGGCGTGGCCAACGGGCGGCTCACCGACCGCGGGCTGCCCGCCCACTCCCCCGTCCGCACCGCCGCGGCGGCTGCCGGGGTCGCGCCGGACGCCGTCGCGCTGGCCGCGGTGCTGGCGCGCCCGTGGGTGGACGTCGTGCTCAGCGGGGCCGTGACGGTCGCCCAGCTGCGCTCCAACGCCGACGCCCGCGGGCTGGCCGTGGACCTGCCGGACCTCGCCGAGACCCCGGAGGCCTACTGGGCCACCCGCTCCGCCCTCGCCTGGCAGTGACGCCTCAGGCGTCGATGCGACGGCGGCCCTCGAACGCGCGGCCGAGGGTGACCTCGTCGGCGTACTCGAGGTCACCGCCCACGGGCAGCCCGCTGGCCAGCCGGGAGACCGCCAGCCCCATCGGGCTGATCAGCCGGGCCAGGTAGGCCGCGGTGGCCTCGCCCTCGAGGTTGGGGTCGGTGGCGATGATCAGCTCGGTGACCGTGCCGTCCATCAGCCGGGTCATCAGCTCCTTGACCCGCAGGTCGTCGGGTCCGATGCCCTCGATCGGGCTGATCGCCCCGCCGAGCACGTGGTAGCGGCCGCGGAACTCACGGGTCCGCTCGATCGCCACGACGTCCTTGGGCTCCTCGACGACGCAGATGACGTCCAGCGAGCGCCGCGGGTCACGGCACACCCGGCACTGCTCGTTCTCCGCCACGTTGAAGCAGGTCACGCAGAACCGGACCTCGGCCTGCACCCGCTGCAGCGAGGCCACCAGCCGGCCGACGTCGGTCGCGTCGGCGGCCAGCAGGTGGAAGGCGATCCGCTGCGCGCTCTTGGGCCCCACTCCGGGCAGCCGGCCGAGCTCGTCGATCAGGTCCTGGACGGCGCCTTCGTACACGGGGGCTCCTGCTCTCGACGCTCGTCGGGTGGTGCTCGGTGGTGCTGGTGGGTGGGGCTCAGAAGCCGGGCAGGCCCATGCCGCCCATGCCGCCGGCCAGCGGGCCCATCGTGGTCTGGGTGAGCTCGCCCGCTGCCCGGTTGGCATCGCGCACGGCGGCCACCACCAGGTCCTGGAGGGTCTCGACGTCGTCGGGGTCGACGGCGTCCTTCGCGATCGTGATCGCGGTCAGCTCACCGCTGCCGGTCATCGTCGCGGTGACCATGCCGCCACCGGCGGTGCCGGTGACCTCGGCCTGGGCCAGCTCCTCCTGCGCGGCGGCGAGCTGCTGCTGCATCTTCTGCGCCTGCTTCATGAGCTGCTGCATGTCGGGCTGTCCACCGGGTCGCATGCCCCCGAGCGTATGCGCTGGCCGTCGGGTCGGCCGTGGCACGCTGCTGTCCGTGCGACGAGCGACGGTCCTGCTGGCGGCGTCCGTGCTGGTCCTGGCCGGGTGCGGCGGTGGTCCGGGCCCGGCGTCGTCGTCGGCGTCGTCCCCGTCGGCATCCGCCCGATCCAGCG
Source organism: Klenkia sp. AC732 (assembly GCF_979256525.1). NCBI lineage: Bacteria > Bacillati > Actinomycetota > Actinomycetes > Geodermatophilales > Geodermatophilaceae > Klenkia > Klenkia sp. AC732. The sequence goes on from NZ_CEEDOS010000036.1 coordinate 21,968, forward strand.
AGAGCGGCCACCCGGTGACGACAGCCCCGCCCACCACCACCCCGCCCACCACCACCCCGCCACCGACCGCCGAGCCCCCGGCGCCCGCCACCACGGCGCCGGTGGTGGTCATCGACCCCGGGCACAACGGGGGCAACGCGGCCGCACCGGCGGTCGTCGACGCCCCGGTCCCGGACGGGACCGGGGGCACCAAGCCGTGCAACACCACCGGCACCTCGACCGACGCCGGGTACGCCGAGCACTCCTTCACCTGGGACACCTCGCTGCGGCTGCGCGACCTGCTCACCGCCGCCGGCGTCCAGGTGGTGCTGACCCGCCCCGACGACACCGGCGTCGGCCCGTGCGTCGACGTCCGGGGGCAGCTGGGCGCGCAGGTGGGCGCGGCGGCGTTCGTCGGGGTCCACGGGGACGGCGCGGCCCCCGGCTCCCGCGGGTTCCACGTCATCACCTCCTCCCGGGACCCGGGCGGCGCCGAGGTGGCCGCCTCGACGCAGGCGCTCGCGGTCGCCCTGCGGGACGCCCTCACCGCGGTCGAGCCGGTCAGCGACTACCTGGGCACCGACGGCCTGGACAGCCGCCCGGACCTGGCCGGGCTGAACCTGAACACCGTCCCGGCGGTCTACGTGGAGTGCGGCAACATGCGCAACGCGGCGGACGCGGCGCTGATGAGCTCCCCCGAGGGCCGGCAGGCACTGGCCCAGCAGCTGGCGACGGGGGTGCTGGCCTTCCTGGACCGGTGACTGGACCGGTGGGTCCTCAGCGTCGGCGCGCGGGCGCCACGATGCAGGCCAGGTCGTCCTCCGACGCCGGCACGGGAGCCAGCGGGGAGGGCCCGTCCCGGCGCACGGCCAGGCCGTCGAGCACCAGGGTCACGTAGCGCTCGCGCAGCTGGCTGCGGTCGGTGCCGCCGACCCGGCTGATCATCGCGACGGCGATGCCGATGTCGAGCTCGGTGACGTCGCCCCGCAGCACCCCGGCGCGCTGGGCGTGCCGGACGAGCGCCGCGACCGCCGGCCGGAGCCGTTCGCGGCCCGTGGCGACCCGCTCGTGCCCGTGCCCGGCCAGGGCCAGCACCTGGGCCAGCCCGCGGTCGGCGGCCTGCGCCTCGACGCCCCAGCTCAGGAACTCGCGCAGCCCGCGCCAGGGGTCCGGGTCGGCGGCGGCCTGCTCGGCCCGCGCGACGACGGCGTCGACCTCCTGCTCGAAGAGGGCCTCGACCAGGTCCGCGCGTTCGGGGAAGCGGCGGTAGACGGTGCCGACGCCGACCCCGGCGACGCGGGCGATCTCGTCGAACCCGGCCTCGAGGCCCTGGGCGGCGTACACCTCGCGCGCGGCGTCCAGGATCAGGGCCCGGTTGCGCTCGGCGTCCTTGCGCAGCGGCCGGACGGCGGTGTCCGCGGCTGACGTGACGGAGGACATGACGCCATCGTAACCGAAGCGGAACAAGTCCTCCGGTTCTGTTGCTAGCCTCTCGGAAGAACCGGAAAGACCGTTCCACTTCGTACCGGAGGACGCATGACCAGCACGACCGAGACCGGCCCGGGTGCCACCCCGAGCACCGGCACGGCCTCCGACGCCCCCCACGACGCGAGCGACCGCCGCCGTTGGCTGGTGCTGGGCGTCGTCGCCCTGGCCCAGCTGATGGTCGTCCTGGACGCCACGATCGTGAACATCGCGCTGCCCACCGCGCAGGCCGACCTGGGCTTCGGCAACGACAGCCGGCAGTGGATCGTCACCGCCTACGCCCTGGCCTTCGGCTCCCTGCTGCTGGTCGGCGGCCGCCTGGCCGACCTCGTCGGCCGCAAGCCCGTCTTCCTCGTCGGCCTCGTCGGCTTCGCGCTGGCCTCCGCCGTCGGCGGTGCCGCCGACGGCTTCGGCGTGCTGGTGGCCGCCCGCGGCGCCCAGGGCGTCTTCGGTGCCCTGCTGGCGCCGGCCGCCCTGTCGCTGCTGACCGTCACCTTCACCGACGGCAGGGAGCGCGGCCGGGCCTTCGCCGTCTTCGGCGCCATCTCCGGCGCCGGCGGCGCCATCGGCCTGATCCTGGGCGGCGCGCTCACCGAGTACCTGTCCTGGCGCTGGTGCCTCTACGTGAACATCCCGATCGCGGTCGCCGCCGTCGTCGGTGCGCTGGTCTTCCTGCCCCGTCGCGCCTCCCGCTCCGCCGACGCCCCCGGCCTGGACGTGCCCGGTGCCCTGCTCAGCGTCGCCGGCCTCGTCTCGCTCGTCTACGGCCTGGCCAGTGCCGAGACCGACGGCTGGACGGCGACGTCCACGCTGGGCTTCATCGCCGCGGGCGTCGTCCTGCTGGTCGCCTTCGTCGTCGTCGAGACCCGGGTGGCGCACCCGCTGCTGCCCATGCGGGTGGTCACCGACCGGGCCCGCGGTGGCGCGTTCGTCGCGGTCGGCGTGGTCGGTGCAGGCATGTTCGGCGTCTTCCTCTTCCTGACCTACTTCCTGACGACGGTGCTGGGCTACGAGCCGCTGCCCACCGGCGTCGCGTTCCTGCCGATGATCGTCGCGCTGACCATCGCCGCGCAGACCTCCCCGGCGCTGGTCGCCCGGGTCGGGGTCAAGGTGCCGGTGGCGCTGGGCTTCGTCATCGGCGCGCTGGGCATGCTGGTCTTCACCACCCTGGACGTCGACAGCGGCTACTGGACCCACGTCTTCCCGGGCCTGGTCGTCGTCGGCCTGGGCATCGGCCTGGTCATCGCACCGGCCTTCGCCGCCGCCACCCTCGGCGTCCGCGCCGACGACGCCGGCGTGGCCTCGGCCGCGGTGAACACCTTCCAGCAGATCGGTGGCTCCATCGCCACCGCGGTGCTCTCCGCGCTGGCCGCGGCTGCCGCCACCGACGCACTCGTCGGCGTGGACCCCAGCGACCCGGCCGCGCTGCTGCAGGCCTCGGTCTCCAGCTACACGACCGTGTTCGCCTGGTCGGCCGGCATCTTCGCCGTCGGCGCGGTCGTCTGCGGTCTGCTGCTCCCCCACGGCGCCGTCGAGCACGACCCCGACGCAGCACCCGTGATGGCGCACTGAGGGAGACCCCTCGTCGAGGGGTCCGTGACGGGGGCGTCCACCTGCGGGTGGGCGCCCCCGTCGGCGTCCCGGGCAGGGCGCCCAGGGCACCCGGGGCAGGACACTCGGGGCAGGACGACGCCCGGGCTCAGCTGTCGATCGGGTGGGCGCCCAGCTGGGCCTTGAGCAGGGCCAGCGCGGCCTGCTCGGGGTCGACCGGGGGCGGGGCGTCCGGGCCGGTGACGTCGGCGGCCCGCTCGGCCATCAGCTCGTCGGCCTCGGCGGACTCGGCCGCACGCGCCGCGGCCCGGGCCTGCTCCGGGGGCACGGGCGGGGCGTCGGCCGCGGGCTGACCCGGGGTGTCCACCAGGGTGGCCACCCGCCAGCGCACGCCCAACAGCTGGTTGAGCGACTCGCGGATGACGTCCTTGTTGAGGTCGTCGCCCAGCCGCCGGGACAGCGCCGGTGAGGTGGTGGACAGGGTCAGCACCCCGTTGGCCAGGTCGTGCACGGTCGCGCTCTGCAGCAGGGCCGCGGTGGTCCGCTTGTGCCCCTTGACCACGCTGAGCAGCTCCGGCCAGATCCGCCGGACGTCGGCCGTGGTCAGCTCGCCGTCGTCGGACTGCTCCTCGGGCGGGTTGGCCGACACCAGCGGCATCGGCTCACCACCGCGCGGGGCCGGGGAGGACTCGGCAGCGGCCCGCGGCTCGGGGCGATCGGCCGCCGGTGCCCCGGTCGGGGTCGCGGACGCGGCGGGCGCGGCGGGCACGGACGGCGCCGCCGGCGCGGCCGTGGGCCGGGACGGCTGCGGCCAGTCCTCGTCGTCGGTCGGCTCGGGGGGCAGCGGGATGTCCGGTTCGCCGGACGACGCCTGCGGGCGCGACCGCTCGGCGGCCGGGGAGGGGGGCGACGCCGCAGCCGGGCGTGCGGGCGCCGCACCCGGGGTGGCCGTGGCGGGCCAGCCGTCGACCTCGGCCGGCGGGGCGGCGGGAGCAGCCGGGGCGGACGTCGACCGGGTGGGCGCACTGCCCGGGGCGGTCGTGACGGGCCAGCCGTCCACCTCCTCCGCCGGGGGCGCCGGGACCGCCGGAGCCGACGCGGCTGCCGCCGGTCGGGCGTCGGGCGACGGCTCGGGCGTGCGCTCGGAGGAGGGCTCGGGCGCGGGCTCGGCCGGTCGGGCCACAGCCTCCCCCTGCGTGCGAGCCGCGGACGGGGCCGGCTCGGCCCGGCGCGGCGTCGCGGCGGCCGGGACGGGCGGGTCGTGAGGGGGCGCGGCCTGGGTCGGCGCAGCCTCCTCGGCCCGCGCGACCGGGCGGGCCGCCGGCTCCTCCCGGGCCTGGGACGGGCGCACGTACGTGGGCCGCCGGGCCTCCTCGGCAGCAGCATCCCGGGGCGCCTCCACCGGTCGCGGCGACTCGACCGGCCGCTGGGGGGCGGGCGCCGCCTCGGCCGCCGGGCGCCCGGCGTGCTCCCCGGCGATGGACATCCGCCGCTCGAGACGCTCGAGTCGCTGCAGGGTGGCCACCGCGGAGCCGTCCACGCCGGGCAGCAGCATCCGCGCGCAGACCAGCTCCAGCAGCAGCCGGGGCGCGGTGGTGCCCCGCATCTCGGTCAGGCCCTCGTGCACGGTGTCGGCCAGCCGGGACAGCGTCGCGGCACCCATGGACGTGGCCTGCCGGCTCATCAGGTCCAGCCGGTCCGGCGGGCAGTCCAGCAGCCCGTTGCCACCGGCCTCGGGCACGGCCTCCAGCACGATGAGGTCGCGGAGGCGGTCCAGCAGGTCGGTGGCGAACCGGCGCGGGTCGTGACCGGCCTCGACCACCCGGTCGACGGCCTGGAAGACCCCGGGGGCGTCGTGCGCGGCCAGGGCGTCGACGGTCTCGTCGAGCAGGGCGTCGTCGGTGACCCCGAGCAGGCCCACCGCCGTGCGGTACGTGACGCCCTCGGGCCCGGCACCGGCCAGCAGCTGGTCCAGGATCGACAGCGAGTCGCGCACCGAACCACCGCCGGCCCGCACCACCAGCGGGAACACGGTCGCCTCGACCGTGACGCCCTCCCGCTCGCAGGTGGACTCCAGCAGCTTGCGCAGCGTGGTCGGCGGCACGAGCCGGAACGGGTAGTGGTGCGTGCGCGACCGGATGGTCGGCAGCACCTTCTCCGGCTCCGTCGTCGCGAAGACGAAGACCAGGAACTCCGGCGGCTCCTCGACGACCTTGAGCAGTGCGTTGAAGCCCGCCGTCGTGACCATGTGGGCCTCGTCGACGATGTAGACCTTGTAGCGGCTGTGCACGGGGGCGAAGAACGCCCGTTCCCGCAGGTCACGGGCGTCGTCCACACCACCGTGGCTGGCCGCGTCGATCTCGATCACGTCGATCGACCCGGGGCCGTCCGGCGCCAGCGCCACGCAGGAGACGCAGACCCCGCACGGCGTCGCCGTCGGACCCTGCTCGCAGTTCAGCGAGCGGGCCAGGATCCGCGCGGAGGAGGTCTTCCCGCAGCCCCGGGGACCGCTGAAGAGGTAGGCGTGGTTGATCCGCCCGCCCTCGACCGCGTTCACCAGCGGGGTGGTGACGTGCTCCTGGCCGACCACCTCGGCGAAGGTCGCCGGACGGTACTTGCGGTAGAGCGCCAGAGCCACGCCCTGAGGCTACGGGTCGCCCCCGACACTCCTGCCGGGTGAGCGCTACTGGGTCAGGGCGAGGAAGAACTCGACGGAGCCGGCGTCCTCGACGCTGACGAAGCCCAGGTCCGGCGCGGTGACGTCGTAGTCGCCGAAGGTGACCGGGATCGAGCCCGAGGCCTGCACCCCGTCCGCCGTCCGGACGACGGACAGGTCCACCGTGACCGGCTGGGTGACCCCGTGCAGGGTCAGCGTGCCGGCGACCGGGACGGTGACCGGCGTGCCGGTGAGCTCGGGCAGGTCCACGGCGTCGGTGACGGCGAAGGTGGCCGTCGGGTTCGCGTCGACCTCCATGACGTCGTCCCGGAAGTAGGAGTCCCGGCGGTCGCTGTCGGTGGTGATCGAGGCGACGTCGACGGTGACGTCGGCCGAGGCGAGGTCGCCCTCGGCGACGACGACGGAGCCCGTCACCTGGTCGGTGGTGCCGGCGACGGTGACGTCGGCGCCGTTGAGCACCTCGTCGACCCGGTAGCCGGCGGAGGAACCCGGGCCGATGGTCCAGGTCCCGTCGGTGGTCTCGGTGAGCGGGACGTCGGACTCCTGCGCCTGCACGGTCTGCGCGGGCGGGGCGTCGTCCTCGAGGGCGGCGTAGACGAGCGGGCCGGCGACGGCGCCGACCACGACGAGCGCGGCGACACCCCCGGCGATGGTCCAGGTGCGGCGACTGGGCACGGAGCGCTCCTCAGCGGTTGAAGGTTCATGCAGTGAACCAGTCCGGGATGAGAGCGGGCTGTGCGAGATGTGCGTGCGCTGTGACCGTGCGCGGCACCCTGCCCGGGACACGAAGGGACCCCCCGCACACCCGCCAGAGCCCGCTTATCCTTGCTGCCTTCCGGCCCTGGGGAGGTTCACAGGTTGACGCCGCACGAGGGGTCTGCCGGAGAGTCTAGAGGACACCGCCGCGAACCCGGTGGACGGCTCCGCGACGATCTCCCCGTGACCACCCCGGCCCGCGGCTTCACCCTCGTCGTGCTCGCCGCGCTCTGCTGGGGAACCTCCGGTGTCGCCGGGGACGCGGTGCTGCGACGCACCGACCTGGACCCCCTCGACGTCGCCTGGCACCGGATGGCGGTCGGCGCGGTCGTGCTGGTGGGACTGCACCTGGCGCGCCGCCGGCCGGTGGGCACCGGCGGCGCCCGGGGCCGGCTGCTGCTGGTGGGCCTGGGGCTGGGGGCCTACCAGGCCGCCTACTTCCTCGCCGTCAGCGCGGCCGGGGTCTCGATCGCCACCCTGGTGGCGCTGGGCGCGGCCCCGCTGCTCATCGCGGTCGGCGGCACCGTGCTCGGGCACGGCCGCCCCGACCGGGCCACCGTGGTCGCCCTGGCCGTCGCGCTCGTCGGCCTGGTGCTGCTGGTGGGCGTCTCGGCGGCGGAGGACACCGGCTCGGCGGTCCTGCTCGGCGCGCTGACCGCGCTGGGCTGCGCGGTGGCCTACGCCGCGGTCGTGCTGACGTCGTCCCGGGTGCCGGCCGGGGTGCCCACGACGACGGTGGGCTTCGCCGTCGGCGCGCTCGCACTGACCCCGGTGGCGCTGCTGGCGGGGCTGGACACGACCGGCGACCCGATCGCCCTGGCCCTGCTGGTCTACCTGGGCGCGGTGCCCTCGGCGCTGGCCTACGGGCTGTTCTTCACCGGCGTCCGGGCGGTGCCCGCGGCGGTGGTCTCGATCGTGACGCTGCTCGAGCCGCTGACCGCGACGGCGCTGGCCACGGTGCTGCTCGGGGAGCGGCTGGCCCCCACCGCACTGGTGGGGGGCCTGCTCATGCTCGGCGCGGTGGCCGGGCTGTACCTGCGGAGGATGGGAGATTCGAACTCCCGAGGGCTTGCACCCAACCCGCTTTCCAAGCGAGCGCCATAGGCCACTAGGCGAATCCTCCAGTTGCGCCGCCCAGACTACCGGGCGGCTCGGGGCGACTCAGCCCCGGCTCTCCACCACCAGCACCTGGTCGGCCGCCTCGAGGGTCACCACGGCGGACTTGGGCGGGTTGAGGTGCACCGACCCGGTCGCGGAGACCCGCCAGCCGAGCACGGACTCCCCCCGCAGGGCGCCGGAGGAGACGATCGAGCCGTACCCCACCGGCGCGGTGCCGACGTAGCGGTGTGCGGGCCGGAAGGACAGCCGGGCGCCGTCCGGGGAGAACAGGTCCAGGAACACCTGGGCCAGCTCGGTGCGCTCGGAGAGCTGGGCCAGCATCAGGCTGGTGACCTCGTCGCTGACGATCCAGTCGTCGACACCGCCGGCCTGGGCCAGCTCGACGTCGTCGCGCTCGAGGACCTCGGCCACGATCCGCACCGACCGCTCACCGCCCGAGGGCCACACCCGGCGCAGCGCGAGCAGGGTCAGCAGCGTGCGGGCGTCGCCGTCCGCGGCCTCGACGGCGTCCCGGTAGCTGAGCACGATGCCCTGGTCGTAGGTCTGGTCGGCGACCAGCGTGGCCAGCTCGTCGGGGCCTGCGGAGGAGGCGAAGACCCGCAGCTGCGAGTGCGTCAGGCCCTCGACCCGGACGTCGGCCGGGTCGACCAGCGCCGGGTCGACGACCACGTCGACGACCGTGCCGTCGACGGCGAACTGGTCGATCTCGCGGACCACCTTGGGGCCGAGCACCGACCAGCCGACCACGAGCAGGTGGGTGGTCTGCGGCACCTCGTCGGTGGCCACCAGCGGCACCGAGGGCTCGACGGCGCGCACACCGGTGCAGGTGAAGGTGGAGTCGTCCTCGGCGACGGCGATGACCTCGTCACCGGCGACGACGACCCGGTCGGCGGGCGGGTTGACCTCGACGCTGCCGTCGGCGTGGGCCAGGCCCAGCACCGAGGCGCGGTCGAAGGCGACCAGCACGTCGGCGTACGTGGCGCCGGTGAGCTCGGGGAAGGAGGAGAAGTAGACCTCGTCGCCGGCGAAGTCCAGCAGGTCGCGCAGCACCTGGGACAGCCCCGACTGCCGGCACGACTGGGCGGTGATCTCGGCGATGACGTGGTCGGAGTTGACCGTGACGACCTTCTGGTCGGTCAGGGTCTGGATGCTGGCGGCGTAGGTGGGGTCGGCGATCTCGGCGACCACCCGCGGGCCGCTGAAGTCCGGGTCCAGGGTCTTGATGGCCAGCACGGCCTTGATCGCGTCGGCGTCCCCGGACCCCGCGCCCATGACGATCACCGAGCGCGCGCCGAGCAGGTTGACCATCCGCAGGTCGTCGGCCTTGGCCGGCGACCCCGAGCGGCAGACGACCCGGGTGGTGCCCAGGTCGCGGACGGCGGCGGACAACGTGTCCTCCATGACCGTCTTGTCCTCGACCCCCAGGACGACGACGGCGGCGTCCTTCTCGCTCTCGTTGGCGACCACCAGCTCGCTGACGATCGCGCCGATCCGCGGCGACCAGCCCAGCACCAGCGTGTGGCCGGTCTCCAGCACGTCCGAGCGGCCCTTGCGCAGGCCCTCGATCCGCTGGTCGACGCCGTTGGCGATCAGCCCGATGAGGCTGCCGGCGATGAAGATGCCGGCCAGGGTGACGACGAAGGAGAGCAGCCGGACCGGCCACGTGCTGTCCCCGGCGAAGGTGCCGGCGTCGACGACGCGCAGCATCGCCTGCCAGATGCCCTCCAACGGGTTCGACACCGCAGCGCCGCCGTTGACCCCGGTCAGCCCGGTGACCCAGAACAGGACGCCGAAGAGGACGAAGATCGCCAGGGTCAGAGCGGCGAGCCAGCCGATGACCACCGCCGGGCCCTTGGCCAGGGCGTTGTCGAACCGGTACCGGGTCTTCTGCGCGAAGGTGGGGTCCAGGACCGGGCGCTGGCGGCGCACGGTGTGGGCCGCGGGGGCCGGCTTGGCCATCCGGGTCCGGCGGCTGACCGCCTTGCCGGGCCGGGCCGGTCGCGCCGACTGTGTCTTGATCTCGCCCATGTGAAAGCTCCTCGCTGCCCCGGGTGGTCTCCCCGGGGGGTCCCCCGACCGTCCCGAGGACGGCGATCAGCCGACACCGTAGGGCCTGGTGGGCGCGCCGTTGCGGCACCGCACCGCCTCGTCGCCGGTGTGGTGGAGCACCGCTCCACCGGGCAAGCTCGCAGCCACCGACCCCGAGCCCGACCCAGGAGTGCCCCGAGATGACCGCCGAGACCGAGCCCGTCCGCCCCGAGGTGGTGGACGCGATCGTCGCCGCGCTGACCGAGACCGACCCCAGCGGGCTGCCCGCGGACGCCACCCGCGCGGAGAAGGACGCCGCCAAGGACCGGTACTTCACCCGGATGGTGGCCGGGCGCGACCAGCGGGACCGGCAGTCCCGCGCCTGGGAGCTGCTGCTGACCCGCAGCTACGACGACCCGCCCACCTGGTCCCAGCTCTTCGACGACCTGCCCGCCGGCAGCCAGGACGAGCTCGGCGACCTGTTCGACGCCCTCCCCGAGGGCGCGCAGGCCGAGTACACCAAGCGCTACGGCACCCCCGCCGGCGTCTGAGCGGCCCCCGTCCCGCGCCGGTAGCGTCGCTGCGGTGACGAGTCCCGGTCCCGGCCACCGGGTGGCCGGGCGGTACCGGTTGCTGTCCCGCATCGGTGGCGGCGGGATGGGCGCGGTCTGGCTGGCCACCGACGAGCGGCTGGGCCGCGACGTCGCGGTCAAGCAGGTCGTGCTGCCGGTGGGGGTCTCCCCGGAGGCCGCGGCGCAGCAGCACGCCCGGACGATGCGCGAGGGCCGGATCGCGGCCCGGGTCAGCCACCCGCACGCGATCGCCGTCTACGACGTCGTGGACGACGGCGGCTCACCGTGGCTGGTGATGGAGCACCTGCCCTCGCGCAGCCTGGCCGACGTGCTCTCCTCGGCCGGGGTGCTGCCGGTCCAGCAGGTCGCCCAGATCGGCGCCCAGCTGGCCGACGCGCTGACCGCCACCCACGCGGCCGGCATCGTGCACCGGGACGTGAAGCCGGGCAACGTGCTGGTCGGGCAGGGCGGCCGGCTCGAGGGCCTGGTGAAGATCACCGACTTCGGCATCTCGCACGCCACCGGCGACGTGCGGCTGACCCAGACCGGCATGGTCACCGGCACGCCGGCCTTCCTGTCCCCCGAGGTCGCGCGGGGCGAGGAGCCCGGGCCGGCCAGCGACGTCTGGTCGCTGGGCGCGACGCTGTTCACCGCCCTGGAGGGCGACCCGCCCTTCGGCTCCAGCGGCAACAGCCTGGAGCTGCTGCACCGGGTGGCGGCCGGCGACGCCGACCCGCCGGTCCGCTCGGGGGCGTTGACCGGACCGCTGCAGCGGATGCTGGCGCCCGACCCGACGCAGCGCCCGGAGATGAGCCGGGTGCGCGACGAGCTGGCCCGGATCGCGGCCGGCTCCGACGGCGACGTGACCGCCGTCCTGGACGCCCGGACGCCGCTGACCACGGTGCCGCTGCCGCCGGCCCGCTCGGCCACCCGGACCGACGTGCCGGTGCCCCCGCCGCGCACGGCTGCCCCGCCGCGGACGAGCGCGCAGCCCCCGCCGAGCCCGCAGCCCCGGCCGGTCGCCCAGCCACGTCCCGCAGCCGCCGGCCCGCAGGTCGGCGCCCGTCCCACCCGGCGGCGACGCGGGCCGGTGGTGGCCGCGGTCGTGGCGCTGGTGGCGCTGCTGGCCGCGGGTGGGGTCTGGCTGGGGACCCGGGACAGCGGCGGGCCGACGGCGGCGGACCCGGCCGGCAGCAGCACCCCGGCGCCGGCGCCGGACCCCACCACGGACGGGGCCGGCCAGGAGTCGACGCCGGCGCCGACCACCGAGCCGACCACGGCCCCCACCACGGAGCCCCCGCCGACCACCGAGCCGGACGTCGTCACCGCCAACGAGGTGGCCGCGGCCCTCGCCTCGTACTACGCCTTGCTCCCCGAGGACCCGCAGACCGCCTACGGGTTGACCGGACCGCAGCTGCAGGACGCCGCGAGCCGCGGGGACTACACGTCGTTCTGGCGGCGCTTCGACGACGTGGTGCTGGGCCCGGTGAGCGCCACCGACGGCTCGCTGGAGGCGACCGCGCAGGTCACCTACGTCGAGGACGGCGAGCAGCTGGTCGAGCAGCACCGGTTCACCCTGGTCGAGGCCCCGGACGGCTCGTTGCTGGTCGACCTCGACGTCGCGGTCTGAGCCCGGGGCGGGTGCGCCACCCCGGGCCCAGCCGGTGCGTCAGCGGGCCAGGAAGCCCAGCAGGGCCGCGTTGAACTCCGCCGGGTGCGAGGCGTTGACGCCGTGCGGTCCGCCCGCGATCACCACGGTCTCGGCACCGGGGATCGCCGCGGCGGTGCGCTTGCCGCTGGCCTCGAAGGGCACCACGGCGTCGGAGTCACCGTGCAGCACCAGCACCGGGATCGTGAAGGCCTCCAGGTCGCGGCGGAAGTCGGTGCCGGAGAACGCCACGACGCAGTCGTACGTGCCCTTGGGCGAGGCGTAGGCGGCGATGTCCGCGGAGTGGTCGCGGACGGCCTGGCTCACCGTCTGCTCGCCGTCCGCGTCGAAGAAGTTGCTGGCGAAGCCGTCGACGAAGGCCACCCGGTCGCTGCGGATCGCGTCCAGGAAGGACTGCACCGTGGCCGCGTCCAGCGCGCCGTCCGGGTTCTCGTCGGACTTCCCCAGGAACGGCGGGACGGCGGCGGCGAACACGGCCTTCGCGATCCGCTCGGTGCCGTACGTGCCGACGTAGCGGGCCACCTCGCCCCCGCCCATGGAGAACCCGACCAGGGTCACCTCGCGCAGGTCCAGGTGCTCGAGCAGGGCGTGCAGGTCTGCGGCGAAGGTGTCGTAGTCGTAGCCCTCCCACGGCTGGGAGGACTTCCCGAAGCCGCGCCGGTCGTAGGTCACGACCCGGTGGCCGGCCTCGACCAGGGCGGGTACCTGGGCCTCCCAGGAGCGGCCGGACAGCGGCCAGCCGTGGATCAGCACGACGGGCCGGCCGGCCCCGTGGTCCTCGTAGTACAGCTCGACGGGTGCGCCGCTCTCGGTGCCGACGGTCAGGGTCGTCATCGGGGTGCCCTCTCTGTCCGACCGCGGGATGCGGTCTCCGTCCCGCACAACACCTCGTGCACGAGGTTGTTCCCGGGAGGCGGCGCCGAGGATGATCACGGCATGGACGACGACGCCGCCGAGCTGTCCGAGCTGCTCTGCTTCGACCTGTACGCGGCCTCCCGGGCGGTCACCGGGCTCTACCGCCGGCTGCTGGCCGACCTGGACCTCACCTACCCGCAGTACCTGGTGCTGGTGCTGCTGTGGCGCCGCGGTGCCCAGCCGATCAAGGCCATCGCGGAGGACCTGCACCTGGACTACGGCACGCTGACCCCGCTGCTGCAGCGCCTGGAGGCCAAGGGGCTGCTGGTCCGGACCCGGCGGGCCGAGGACGAGCGGTCGGTCACGATCACGCTGACCGACGCCGGGGACGCCCTCCGCGGCCGGGCCCGCGGCATCCAGGCCGGCGTGCGCGAGGCGATGGCACTGGACCCCGACGAGACCGGGGCGCTGCAGCAGCAGCTGCGTCGACTGGCCGGCTCGGTGGAGCAGGCCGCGCGCTGAGACGCCGCACGGACGAGCGAGGGCGGCACCCGCGTGGGTGCCGCCCTCAGTTGCTGGCGGTGGCGGTGGGATTTGAACCCACGGAGGCTTTCACCTCACCCGCTTTCGAGGCGGGACCCTTCGGCCGCTCGGACACGCCACCGTCGAGCACACTACAGGCCGCGTCGGGCGGCGAAGAAGGCACGTAGCAGCGCGCCGGACTCCGCGGCCCGGACGCCGGCCACCACCTCGGGGCGGTGGTTGAGCCGGCGGTCCCGGACGACGTCCCACAGCGAGCCGGCGGCCCCGGCCTTCCGGTCGTCGGCGCCGTAGACGACCCGGGCGACCCGGGACAGCACGGCGGCCCCGGCGCACATCGTGCACGGCTCGAGGGTGACGACGAGGGTCGCACCGGTGAGCCGCCAGCCGTCCCCGTGCGCCGCGGCGGCAGCCCGCAGGGCCAGCACCTCGGCGTGGGCGGTGGGGTCTCCGACCTTCTCCCGCTCGTTGGCGGCCTCGGCCAGCACCTCCCCGCCCGCGGACAGGACGACGGCGCCGATGGGCGCGTCGCCCCACTCCGGCGCCTGCGCCGCCAGCTCCAGGGCCCGGTCCATCGCCTGCTCGGGGGTCACGTCAGGTCGACCCCGGTCAGCCGGGCGAGCTCGGCCAGCGCGTCGGCCGGGTCGACGACCTTGACGGTCTGCCAGCCCAGTGCGCGGGCGGGCTTCAGGTTGGGCCCCAGGTCGTCGAGGTAGCCGACCTCGGTCGGGTCGATCTCGCGGGCCACTGCCCGGCACAGCCTCTCCAGGGTCAGCGGGTAGATCGCGGGCTCGGGCTTGCGGATGCCCTCCACCGAGCTCTCCACGACGACGTCGAAGAGCTCCATGAGCGGCCCGTGCTCGCCCTCGGGGTCCATCGGGGCGGCGTTGTTGCTCAGCAGCGCCAACGGCAGCCCGGCGTCCCCCAGGCGGCGGACAGCGGTGACCACCTCGGGGCGCACCCGGCCGTGCAGCGCGGCGAGCACCCGGGTCGCGTCCACGTCGTGCCCGGCCGCGCGGGCCTCGGCCTCGAAGACCTCCACGAAGCCGTCGGTGTCCAGCTCGCTGCGCTCGAAGCGGGCCCAGGCGTTGTCGTGCGGGTTGGTCGTGTTCAGCCGGGCCACGGTGCCCTCGGGCAGCCCGACCTCGCGCTCGTAGTCGCCGAACGCCGCCAGCGGGCTGGTGGTGACGACGCCGCCCAGGTCGAACACGACGGCGGTCACCCGGGCGGTCACGGGCGCACCGCGGCGGCGAGCTCGTCGGCGAACCCCAGCCGGGCGGCGACGGCGGCCACCATCTCGTCGGCCCACAGGTCCGCGGCCAGGATCGGGGCCAGCTCGTCGGCGGGCAGGCCGGCGTCGCCGAAGAGGTCCAGGTCCCCGGCCGGCCAGCCGTCCTCGGCCTCGTCGGCGGCGTCGAGGTCGCCGGGGTCGATGCCGTAGCGCTCGACCAGCTCGCTGGCCAGCAGCCACTCCTGCAGGGTGACGTCGCTGATCAGCGCCCGCACCATGCCGCCGGGGCCGTGGGTGAGCGCCACGAAGTACAGCCGGGTGTCCACGACCAGCACGTAGGGCCCCGGCCAGCTGGTGCCCGGGGCGCCGAGCGCCCGCTCCAGCACGGGCAGCTCGTCGGAGGCGTCCTGGGCGAGCAGCTCGACCTCCCAACGGTCGGCCTTCTTCTCCACCCGGACGGCCCAGGAGGCGAGCACCTGGGTGACGGACTCCTCCGCGTCCCCACCCACCGGCTCCTCGCCCACCGCTCCCTCGTTCACCGCTTCCTCAGCAACGTCAGTCCGTCGGCGATCGGCAGCAACACGGTCTCCCAGCGTTCGTCGGTGGCCAGCGCGGCGTTGAGCGCCGCGATGGCCCGGTCGTCGTCGTCCTGCGGGTCCAGCACCCGGCCGGCGCGCAGCGTGTGGTCCAGCAGCACCAGGCCGCCGGGGTGCAGCCGCGGGTGCAGCGCCTCGACGTGGCCGGCGTACCCGGTCGCGTCGGCGTCGAGGGAGGCCAGGTCGAAGGTGGGCTGCAGCGGGAGGGCGGCCAGCAGCTCGGCGGCCTCTCCCAGGCGCAGCTCGATCCGCTCGTCCACGCCGGCGCGGGCCCAGTACCGGCGCGCGACGGCGGTCCGGTGCCCGTCGCGGCCCAGGCACAGCAGGCCGCCGTCGGCGGGCAGGCCGCGGGCGATGGCCAACGCGGACAGCCCGGTGGAGGTGCCGATCTCGACCGCCCAGCGCGCCCCGACGAGCCGGGTGAGCAGCTGCAGGAACCCGGCCTGCTCGGGGGCGACCTGGTGGATCGGGCGGCCGTCGCCGGCGGCAGTCGTCGCGGCGGTCTCGGCGACCAGGTCCGCGACGACGTCGTCCGGCGGGTCGCAGGAGGCCCGGACGTGGTCCGCCAGCTCCGCGCTCAGGAGGAACGACTGCGGCGTCATGGGTGCGATCATCGCCGACGTGTCCGACCCCACCGAGCCCGACGTCCCCCCGGCGCTGTTCGCGGCGCTGGCCGCGGACCCCCTGGCGGCCCAGCTGGGCATCACCCTGGAGCAGGTCCGGCCGGGCTACGCGCGCGCCTCGATGACCGTGGGGCCGGCGCACCTGAACGCCGTGGGCATGGCGCACGGCGGCGCCACGATGGCCCTGCTGGACGTCGTGCACGCCGCGGTGAGCAACAGCCACGGCACGCTCGCCGTCGCCCAGGACGTGCACACCGAGTTCCTCGCGGCCGGCCGGCCGGGCGACGTGCTCACCGCCGAGGGCACCGAGGTGCACCGCAGCAGCCGGACCGCGGTCTACCGGATCGAGGCCCGGGCCCAGGACGGCCGGATGGTGGCCACCGCGCTGGCCCGGGTGTTCCGGCTGGGCACCGAGTGGGAGCTGCCCACCGACGACTCCCCGCCCCCGGTCGCGCCCACCCAGCTGCTGGACCCGGTCGTGGTCATCGAGACCGCTCCCCCGCCGCCGCCCGTGGCCGGCCCCGGCACCCGGCCGGCCGGTCCCACCCCGGCGCCCGACGAGCTCCGGTGAGCCGCCTGCCGGTGCCCACGATGCCCGCGCCGCCGGTCTGCGTCGTCGGGCTGGGACAGCTGGGCGGGTCGCTGGCTGCCGCGCTGGTCGCGGCGGGCCGCCCGGTCACCGGCTGGGACACCGACCCGGCCGCCCGTGCGGCCGCCGCCTCCCGCGGGGTCACGATCGGTCGTGAGCTGTCCGGCGTCGTCGTGCTGGCCACCCCGATCCCGGCCCTGGACACCGCCCTGGACGACCTGCAGGTCGACGGCGACGCCACCGTCACCGACCTGGGCTCGGTGAAGGCCCCCGTGCTGGCCGCCCTGGGCGCCCGGTTCGGCACCCGCTTCGTCGGCGGTCACCCGATGTGCGGCACCGAGCGCAGTGGCCACGCCGCCACCGACCCGGAGCTGTTCCGCGGCGCCCGCTGGGCGGTGTGCCTGGAGCCCGACACCGAGCTGCCGCGCTGGCTGCGGGTGGCCGAGCTGGCCCTGGCCGTCGGGGCCGAGGTCGTGCCGGTCACCGCCCGGGAGCACGACGACGCCGTCGCCGCGATCAGCCACGTCCCGCACCTGCTGGCCGCGGCCCTCGCCGCCGCGGCCGCCGACGCCGGCCCGCTGGCGCTGGGCCTGGCCGCGGGCAGCTTCGCCAGCGGCACCCGGGTCATCGGCAGCGACCCGGCCTTCGTCACCGCGATGGTCGAGGGCAACGCCGGCCCCACCGCGGCCGCGCTGGCCGCCGTCCGGGCGCAGCTGGAGCGGCCGTGGCCCGAGCTGGTGGCCGACGGGCACGCGGTGGCCCGCCGCGCGGGCGACCACCGGACGCTGCGGGTGCCGCTGGACCGGGCCGCGCTGCTGGCACTGGGCCGGGCCGGCGGCGCCGTGTCCCGCCGGCTGGCCGCCTTCGTCGAGGGCTGGGTGCCCGAGGAGCCGGCGGCGTCGACCGCGCCCTGACCGGTTGACCGGGCCGTTCCGGGGCACGGTGCACGGTGGACGGCGGCACCAGCCGCCCTGAGGACAGGAGCGCAGCATGGACGAGAAGGACATCCTCGGCCGGATCCACGAGCTGGTCGAGGAGGAGCACCAGCTCCGCGAGACCGCCGCCGAGCACGGCGACGACCAGCGGGCCCGGGTCGCCGAGCTGGAGCGGCACCTGGACCAGGCCTGGGACCTGCTGCGGCAGCGCCGGGCCAAGCGGCAGTACGGCGAGGACCCCGACGCCGCGGGTGAGCGCCCCGAGCCGCAGGTGGAGAGCTACCTGCAGTAGGTCAGTGCGGCGGCCGCGCCACCGCGGCCACCCGGGTGAGGGCGTCGGTGACGCGGCCGGCGTCCTCCCCCAGCACCCCCAGCAGGTGGCCCAGCAGCGCGTCATGGGTGGCCTGCGCCGCGGCCAGCCGGTCGACGCCGCCCTCGGTCAGCCGGGTGCTGGTCGTGCGCCGGTCGCCGACACCGCGTTCCTGCACCACCCAGCCGTCCTCGGCCAGCCGGGCGAGCGCCTGACCCACCCCGGCACGCGAGGACCCGACGTCCTCGGCCAACCGGCCCACCGAGGCCCGCTCGCCGCCGACGGCCGCGACCAGGGACAGCAGGCGCAGGTCGGCCAGCGACAGCCCGTGCTGGGCCCGCAGCGCGGCGTCCAGCCGGACGCCCACCCGGGCGTGCACCTGCAGGACCCGGGTCCAGGTCTCGGTCACCGAGGGCCGGGCCCCGGCGAGCCCCCGCAGGTCCCGGGGGACCGTGGCGGCCGGGTCCAACGGGCGGTCGACGTGGGCGCGGTCGCCGGGGTCACCGTGCCTGCCGTGCCTGACCACCTCGGGGACGGCGCTCAGCCGGGGGTGCCGGGTGACGCCCAGTCGTCCCGGCGGGGACGACGGGCGGCCGCGGCGGCCAGCGCCACCGCGAGGAGCAGCAGGGCGAGGCCCGCGGCCATCAGCGGCCACGGTGCGCCCCGGCCGTCGTCGCGGGTCTGCACGGCGGCGATCTCCAGGTCCACGGCGGTGCTGGCCGCGGAGGCCCGGCCCAGCAGCTGCACGGTCGCAGAACCCAGCACCACGTCCTGCGGGATCTGGACGACGGCCTCGACCCGGCCGAGCTCGTCGGCGGTGACCGTGGCCAGCGGCGCGGCGACCCCGCCCAGGGACACCGTCACCTCCTCGCCGGGGGTGAACCCGGTGCCGCGCACGGTGACCACGCTGCCCGGGGAGACCTGACCGGAGGAGACGGTCCCGCCCAGCGGACCGCTCGGCGTGGGGGCCGCGGTGGGGCCGCTCGGGGTGGCCGGCGGCGCCGTCGTGGCGGGCGGCGTGGTGGTCGGTGTGGTGGTCGGTGCGGTCGTGGTGGGAGCCGTCGTGGTGGGGGACGCGGTGGGCGAGGGCGTCGGCCGCGTGGGCCGCGGCGTCGTCGGCGTCGGTGCGGGTGCGGGTGTCGTCGTGGGCACCGTCGTCGTCGGCACCGGGGTGGTCGTCGGGGCGCTCGTCGTCGGCTCGGTGCCGGTCGGCGGGGCCACGGCGGCGCAGTCGGCCTCGGTGGGGCGCGTGTAGTCCCGGAAGGTCAGCGGGTCCTCGGGCCCGTCGGCGCCCTCGACGGCGACGTCCACGACGACGGTGGTGCCCCAGTCGACCTCGCGGCCCTGCAGGGTGGCCTGGGCGCCGGCCGCCAGCTCGGTGGCCGGGCCGGCGGCGACCCCGTCGTAGCCGATCGTGAGCGTGAGCGGCTCGGACCCGTTGGTGACGGCGATCCGGACGAACCCGTCGGTGCAGTTCGGGCCGTACACGACCCGGCCGCTGGGGCGGGTCGGGTCCTCGATCGCCGCGGCGGGGCCGGCGGTCACGATCCCGCCGAGGAGGAGGACGGCCAGGGTGACGGCGAGGCGGGCGGCCGGCCGGTGCGCGCCGGGGACCGCGGACACTGCGCTGCGCACCCCACACCCCCGTCCGGTGCCGGCGGGGACGCTCCCCGGGCGACCCATGATGTCCACGGGACCTGCACGTTTGTCGAGCCGGAGCCGTTCCGCAGGCGTGTCGGGCGGTGTGTCGGGGCGCAGGTGGCGGGTGTGACGCCCGGGTCCCGGTCCGAGGGCCCGGGCCGGGGGTCTGGGCCGGGGGTCCGGGCCGGGGGTCCGGGCCGAGCACGCCCGTGGCCGCCCACGCCGTCCGTGGCACGGTGTGCAGCAGCTCACTAGCGTCGCGGCATGACCGCAGGGGCAGGCACCGGACGGCGACGGCAGGACGAGGTCTACCGGGCGGGCGTCTACGGCCGCCGTCCGCGGGTGCCCACGGTGCACACCGCGCTGGCCGCCGCGGCCCGCCGCAAGCTCACCGCGCGGGCGCTGGGCTACGTGGCCGGTGGCGCCGGCGGGGAGTCCACCGTGGCGGCCGACCGGGCCGCCTTCGACCGCTGGCGGGTCGTCCCCCGGGTGCTGCGCGACGTCAGCGCGCGGGACACCTCCGTCGAGCTCCTCGGCCGCCGGCTGCCCGCGCCGCTGCTGCTGGGCCCGGTCGGGGCGCTGGAGCTGGTGCACCGGGAGGCCGACCTCGCCGTCGCCCGCGCCGCCGCGGACACCGGTGTGCCGATGGTCTTCTCCAACCAGGCCTCGGTGCCGATGGAGACCACCGCCGCGGCGATGGGCGACAGCCCGCGCTGGATGCAGCTGTACTGGTCCACGTCGGACGACCTGGTCTCCTCGATGCTGCAGCGGGCCGAGGCCAGCGGGTGCGAGGCGGTCGTGGTCACCCTGGACACCACGATGCTGGGGTGGCGCCCCCGCGACCTGGACCTGGGGCACCTGCCCTTCGCCCTGGGCAAGGGCATCGCGCAGTACACCTCCGACCCGGTGTTCCGCCGGCTGGTCGAGGAGCGCGCGGCAGTCGCGGCGCCCCGGGACCCGCAGCCCCGCCCGACGCCGGCCGCCGTCCGGGCGCTGGTCGGGATGGCCCGGGCGTGGCCGGGGTCGCTGGCGGAGAACCTGCGCTCCCCGCTCCCCCGGGCTGCCGTCGAGACGTTCCTGGCCATCTACTCCCGACCCTCCATCACCTGGACCGACCTGGCCTGGCTGCGGGCGCAGACCCGGCTGCCGCTGCTGCTCAAGGGCGTCCTGCACCCCGACGACGCCCGGCGCGCGCTCGACGAGGGCGTCGACGGGCTGGTGGTCAGCACGCACGGCGGCCGCCAGGTGGACCGCTCGATCGGCGCGCTGGACGCGCTGCCCGACGTCGTCGCTGCGGTGGACGACCGGGTGCCGGTGCTGCTGGACAGCGGCGTCCGCAGCGGGGCCGACCTCTTCGTCGCGGTCGCGCTGGGCGCCCGGGCCTGCCTGCTGGGCCGGTCCTACGTCTACGGGCTCGGACTGGCCGGCGAGGAGGGCGTCCGGCAGGTGGTGGAGGACGTCGTCGGCGAGTTCGACCTGACGCTCGGCCTGACCGGGCACACGGCGGTCGACCAGCTCTCCCCGGAGGTGCTGCGCCGGGTTTGACAGCCGCCACGGGGGCCACCACCGTCGTCGGGCACCTGCCCGCGGCGAGAGGGGACCACCCGTGAGTGCACCGACGGTCCGCAGCCAGCTCTTCCGCCGCAAGCCCGTGTCGGCGCTGACCGAGGAGACCGACGGCGGCCTGGCCCGCAGCATCGGCACCTTCCAGCTGATGGCCTTCGGGATCGGCGCCACCATCGGCACGGGCATCTTCTTCGTGCTGACCACCGCGGTGCCCGAGGCCGGCCCGGCCGTCGTGCTCAGCTTCGTGATCGCCGCGGTGACCGCCGGGTTCACCGCGCTCTGCTACGCCGAGCTGGCCTCCACCATCCCGGTCTCGGGGTCCAGCTACTCCTACGCCTACGCGACGCTGGGCGAGGTCGTCGCCTACGCGGTGGGCTGGTGCCTGGTGCTGGAGTACGCGGTCAGCTCCGCCGCGGTCAGCGTCGGCTGGTCGGAGTACCTGGACCAGCTCCTGAGCGACACCGTGGGCTGGCGGATCCCGGAGGCGCTGTCCGCCGCCCCTGGCGCCGGCGGGGTGGTCAACCTGCCGGCGATCGTGCTGGTCACGCTGTGCGCGCTGCTGCTGGTGCGCGGGGCCAGCGAGTCCGCGACCGCCAACGCGGTGATGGTCGTGGTCAAGGTCGCGGTCCTGCTGCTCTTCGTCGTCATCGCCGCCACCGGCTTCGACAGCGGCAACCTGACGCCGTTCGCCACCATGGGCGTGGCCGGGGTCAGCGCAGCTGCCTCGACGATCTTCTTCTCCTTCATCGGCCTGGACGCGGTGTCCACGGCCGGGGAGGAGGTGCGCGACCCGCGCCGCACGCTGCCGCTGGCGATCCTCGGCGCCCTCGTCGTGGTCACCGTCGTCTACCTGCTGGTCGCCTTCGCGGCCGTCGGCGCCCAGCCCGCCGCGGAGTTCGAGGGCCAGGAGGCCGGGCTCGCGGTCATCCTGGAGCGGGTGACCGGGGCGTCCTGGCCCGGCGTCCTGCTGGCCGCCGGGGCGGTCGTGTCGATCTTCTCGGTGACCCTGGTGACGATGTACGGCCAGACCCGGATCCTGTTCTCGATGAGCCGGGACGGGATGATCCCGTCGCTGTTCAGCCGGGTGGACCCGCGCACGCTGACCCCGCTGCGCGGCACGGTCGCCGTCGCGCTCTTCGTGGGCCTGCTCGCCGGGTTCGTGCCGCTGGACTTCCTCATCGACCTGACCTCGATGGGCACCCTGGTCGCCTTCTCGGTGGTCTCGGTGGGCGTCGTCGTGCTGCGGCGGACCGCGCCGGACCTACCGCGCGGCTTCCGGGTGCCCGGTTACCCGGTGGTCCCGGTGCTGTCGGTCGCGTTCTGCCTCTACCTGATCGCCGGGCTGTCCGGGACGACGTTCGCGCTGTTCGCCGGCTGGCTGGCACTGGCCGCCCTGGTCTACGTGACGTACTCCCGCACGCACTCGACGCTGCGGGAGCCCCGGTGACCACCGTCCTGGGCTGGGCCGGTGCGGACGACGACTCCCCGCTCCGGCTGGCCGCCGCGGTCGCCCTCGCCTCGGCCGAGCCCCTGGTGGTGGCCTCGGTGGTGCCGCCGGACCCCGACGCCCCGATCGTGTCCCGGGTGGACCGGGAGTACCGGGCCTGGCGGGACACCACCGTGCGGGAGCGGCAGGAGGCCGCGGTGGGCGCGCTCCGGTCGCTCGGGGTCGACGAGGTGCGCGGCACCGTCGTCCGGGCGACGTCGGAGCCGGCCGGGCTGGTCGACGCCGTCCGCCGGGAGGACGCCGGGCTGCTCGTGCTGGGGGCCGCCGCCGCGGCGCCGACCGGCCGGTTCTCCGCCGGCTCGGTGGCCGAGCGGCTGCTGCACAGCTCCCCGGTGCCGCTCGCGCTCGCGCCCCGCGACTGCGGGCCGGTCGGACCGCCGTCCCGACTGACCTGCGCGTGGGCCGGCACCGCCCGCTCGGCGGAGGCGCTGACCTGGACCCGGCGACTGGCCCGGCGCTGGGGCGTGCCGGTCCGACTGGTCACCTTCGCCCCGGAGCGGGCCGCGATGCTGCCCTCGGAGATCGGGCTGCGGATCGAGCAGACGGTCAGCGAGGAGTGGGCCACCCAGGCCCAGGGCCGCCTGGACGACGTCGTCGGCGCCTGGGAGGGCGACCCGCCGGAGACCGTGGTGGCCCGCGGTGCCGGCTGGGCGGGTGCGCTGGCCGCCGTTCCCTGGGCGTCGGGCGACCTGTTGGTCGTCGGGTCCTCCCGGCTCGGGCCCCTCGCCCGGGTCTTCCTGGGGTCGACCGCGAGCCGGATCCTGCGGCACTCACCGGTGCCGGTGGTCGTCGTGCCGGCCGGGGCGGGTGGCGCGCCGACGAGGGGTTGACGCCGTTGAGTGGCGTGGGTCACAGTGGTCGTGGGCGGGGCAGCCGGCAAGATGATGGCTCCTCACTGCTGAGCGAGACCGACCAACGCGGCCAGACCGCCAGGACCGGCGCCCCGCCCCACACACTGGGTGCATGCCCGAGGTCGAGTTCGACGTGCACTGGCCCGACGGCCGCTCGCAGTGGGTGTACTCGCCGTCCCTGGTGGTGGAGGACGTCTTCACCGCCGGGAACGCCTACCCGGTGGCCGAGTTCCTGGCGCTGAGCCGACGGGCGATGCAGGCCGCCAGCGACCGGGTGCAGGCCCGCTGGGGCTTCCCGTGCACCCGGGCGGCGGCGACCCTGGCCGTCCTGGAGACCCGGGGCGCGGCGTTCGCCGACGGCGAGGTGGTGGTCGCGGGGTTCCGGCGCTGCTGAGACCCGCCCGGGGGTGGTGGGATGGGCGGGTGACGACTGACGCACAGATCCCCGGCATCCCCTCCCCGCTGCCCACCGGGGTGTTCATCGGCGGGCAGTGGCGGGACTCCTCCTCCGGGGCCACCTTCGAGGTGCTCGACCCGGCCGACGAGACCGTCCTGGCCCGGGTGGCCGACGGCACCACCGACGACGTGACCGCCGCCGTGGACGCCGCGTACGCCGCCCTGCCCGGGTTCGCCGCGACCCCGCCACGGCAGCGCGGGGAGATGCTGCGCCGCGCGTTCGAGGCGATGACCGCCCGGGCCGAGGAGTTCGCGCTGCTGATGACCCGGGAGAACGGCAAGGCCACCGCCGACGCCAAGGCCGAGCTGACCTACGCCGCCGAGTTCTTCCGCTGGTTCGCCGAGGAGGCCGTGCGCATCGACGGCGACTACCGGGTCGCCCCGGCCGGGGGCACCCGCACCGTCGTCACCCGCCAGCCCGTCGGGGTCTGCCTGCTGGTGACGCCGTGGAACTTCCCGGCCGCCATGCTCACCCGCAAGCTCGGCCCGGCCCTGGCCGCCGGCTGCACCGTGGTGATCAAGCCCGCCGAGGACACCCCGCTCACCGCGCTGCTGCTCACCCGGCTGCTCACCGAGGCGGGCGTCCCCGACGGCGTGGTCAACATCGTGCCGACGATGAACGCCAAGGACGTCGTCGCCACCGCCATGGCCGACCCCCGGCTGCGGAAGATCAGCTTCACCGGGTCCACCGAGGTCGGGAAGATCCTGCTCAAGCAGGCCGCCGACCAGGTGCTGGTGTCCTCCATGGAGCTCGGCGGGAACGCGCCCTTCGTCGTCTGCGAGGACGCCGACCTCGACGCCGCCGTCGACGGCGCGATGCTGGCGAAGATGCGCAACGGCGGCGAGGCCTGCACCGCCGCCAACCGATTCTACGTCCAGTCCGGGGTGGCCGAGGCCTTCGCCGGCAAGCTCGCCGAGCGCATGGGCGCGGTCCAGGTCGGCCGCGGGGACGACGAGGGCGTCGGGCTGGGCCCGCTGGTCAACGAGGAGACCGTCGCCAAGGTCGACCGCATCGTCCGGTCCACCGTCGACGCCGGTGCCCGGGTCGTCACCGGGGGCACCCGGCCCGAGGGGCGCGGGTTCTTCTACCCGCCCACGGTGCTGGTCGACGTCCCCGTCGGGTCGGCCGCCGTGGTCGAGGAGACCTTCGGCCCGGTCGCGCCGATCATCACCTTCGACACCGACG
Source organism: Klenkia sp. AC732 (assembly GCF_979256525.1). Classification (NCBI taxonomy): domain Bacteria; kingdom Bacillati; phylum Actinomycetota; class Actinomycetes; order Geodermatophilales; family Geodermatophilaceae; genus Klenkia; species Klenkia sp. AC732. Next base: position 46,690 of record NZ_CEEDOS010000036.1, read on the forward strand.
CCGAGATGCTGGAGCAGGCCAACTCCACCCCGTACGGCCTGGTCGCCTACGTCTTCACCGGCGACCTGGCCCGCGGGCTGCGGCTGTCCGAGGCGCTGGAGTTCGGCATGGTCGGCATCAACCGGGGCGTCGTGTCCGACCCGGCCGCGCCCTTCGGCGGGGTCAAGCAGTCCGGCCTGGGCCGGGAGGGCGCCCACGAGGGCCTGGCCGAGTACCTCTCCACGAAGTACGTCAGCTTCCCGCTCTGAGCCCGCCGTGGGTCAGGAGGTGGCGACCCGGGCGCCGGACTCGACGTCGAAGACGTGCAGCTCGGTGGTGTCGATGTCCAGGTGGACGGTCTCGCCCTTCATGGGGGGACGGCGGCCGGGGACCCGGATGGTGGTCATGCCCGACCGGTTCTCGGTGCCGGCTGCGGCGCCGGCCAAGGAGCCGTAGGCGAAGGCGTCGGAGCCCAGTTCCTCGACGACGGCGACCTCGAAGGGCACGCCGGTCTGGGCGGTGGTGAGGGTGGCGGACTCGGGCCGGAAGCCGATGGTGGCGGTGCGGGCACCGCGGCCGGCCAGCTCGGCCAGCGCGGCACGGGGCACCGGGATCGTCTGCCCGCCCAGCAGCGCACCGCCCTCGGTGAGCTCCACCTCGACCAGGTTCATCGCCGGGGAGCCGATGAAGCCGGCGACGAAGACGTTGGCCGGGCGGTCGTAGAGGTTGCGCGGGGTGTCGACCTGCTGCAGGTAGCCGTCCTTGAGGACGGCGACCCGGTCGCCCATCGTCATGGCCTCGACCTGGTCGTGGGTGACGTAGACGGTGGTGGTGCCCAGCCGGCGCTGGAGGGCGGCGATCTCGGTGCGGGTCTGTACCCGGAGCTTGGCGTCCAGGTTGGACAGCGGCTCGTCCATCAGGAAGGCCTTGGGCTGGCGCACGATGGCCCGGCCCATCGCCACCCGCTGACGCTGGCCGCCGGACAGGGCCTTGGGCTTGCGGTCCAGGTAGTCGGTGAGGTCCAGGATGCGGGCGGCGTCCTCGACGCGGCGGCGGGCCTCGGCCTTGTCCATGCCGGCGATCTTCAGGGCGAAGCCCATGTTCTCCGCGACGGTCATGTGCGGGTACAGCGCGTAGTTCTGGAACACCATCGCGATGTCCCGGTTCTTGGGCGGCACGTGGGTGACGTCGTGGTCGCCGATCCGGATGCTGCCCTCGGTGACGTCCTCGAGACCGGCCAGCATCCGCAGCGACGTGGACTTGCCGCACCCCGAGGGACCGACCAGCACGAGGAACTCCCCGTCGGCGATCTCCAGGTCCAGGGCGTTGACCGAGGGACGCTCGGCACCCGGGTACGTCAGGGTGGCGCGGTCGTAGGTGATGGCGGCCATCGCGGGGGCGGTCCTCTCGGGACGTCGTTCGTGGCGGGTCCGGACGGACACAGCAGTGACCACCGACACTGACACGGCGTAGCGGGCGACGGCAAGCCGTGCCCGCGGCCCGCTGACCAGGCCCCGGACAGACGTCGGCCCCCGCACTCACGAGGAGTGCGGGGGCCGGCGCTGTCTCAACCAGACGTGCACCCGAAGGGATTCGAACCCCTAACCTTCTGATCCGTAGTCAGATGCTCTATCCGTTGAGCTACGGGTGCGTGGTCGTGCTGTTCAGTTGTCGCGCGGAGGCTCCGGGATTTGAACCCGGGATGGGCCAAAACCCAAACCGCATTAGCAGTGCGGCGCCATAGACCGGACTAGGCGAAGCCTCCCGGGCCACCAGGTTCCCCCGGAAGCACCGAGGACGAAGACTACCAGCGCCTCCGACCGGTGCCACCGGGGGGTCCCTCAAGCGGCGACGGTCTCCCGCGCGGCCGACACCGGCACCCGGCGTCCGGGCAGCAGGGTGACGACGACGGCCAGGGCCGCCGCGCCCGTGGCCAGCACCAACGCACCGCCCACCCCGTACGTGGTCTCCACGAGCGCCCCACCCAGGGCCGCCCCGACCGCCGACGCGCCGAAGGCGATCGTCGACAGCCAGGTGAAGGCCTCCGTGGTGGCGTCGGCCGGGGCGATGGACCCGACCAGCGAGCTCTGCACGGTCAGCGTCGGGGCGATGGCGGTACCACCCAGGAAGAGCAGGGCCCCGAGCAGCAGGGGCGAGGAGACGGCGGCCAGCGGGAGCATGCCGATCGTCGTCCCCAGCAGACCCCAGCGGTAGAGCCGGGGCAGGGACGCCGACAGCACCCGGGCGCCGAACCAGAGCCCACCGGCGACCGACCCGAGCGACCAGGTGGCCAGCAGGACGCCGGACAGGCCCGGCGAGCCGGCGGCGTCGGCGAACGCCGGGACGGCCACCTCGATCGCACCGAAGCCGAGCATCAGCGCCGTCCCACTGACCAGCACCCGGGGCATGCCGGGCACCCGGACGGTGGCGAAGAGGCTGCGCTGCACCGGGACGGCGGGCTGCCAGGCCCGCATCGCGCCGGAGGACGCGATGCCCAGCGTGCCGACCACGGTCAGCACACCGGCGACGGCGATCGCGGCGACCGGGCTGGCCAGCAGCGTCAGCGTGGCCACCGTCGTGGGGCCGGCGACGAAGACCAGCTCGGTGGTGGTGGCGTCCAGCGCGTAGGCCGTCGGCCGGACGGCGGGGTCCACCCGGGACCACAGCGCGCGCACGGTGCCGCTGACCAGCGGCGTGCTCATCCCGGCCGCGGCCGAGGCGCCGAGGACGGCCGGGGTGGACGTGGAGGTCAGCACGACGGCGGCCAGGGCCAGGAGCAGCAGCGGGTAGGTGACGGACTGCACGAGCAGGATCACCCGTGCTCCGCGACGATCGGCGAGACGGCCGAGCACCGGGGCCATCACCGCCATGGCGATCCCGTAGGTGGCCGAGGCCAGGCCGGCGACGGCGTAGGAACCGGTCTGCTGCTGGACCAGGAGGAGGAGGGCCAACGGGACCATCGCCGAGGGCAGGCGACCGGCGAAGCCGGCCACCAGCAGCACCGGGGCGGACGGCAGCCGCCACACGGTGAGGTACTGACGCATGACTGTGCTCACTTCAGACGTACGAGTGGGGAATCGTAGGGGGCCAACACCCGTTGGGTCCCTACGTCTTCCCGACGGTAGGAGATCGTGCGTAGGGAGTCAACCAAGTGACGACGCCTACAGGGCGTGTCGAGGGCGAAGGGGTCCCATGGACTACGACGACTACGGCTCCAACGCCGTCGAGCTGGCGATCGACCTGGCCAACGTGGACCGGTCCGCCGAGGACTGGCTGCCGGCCTTCCTGACCGCACACGACGAGTGGTTCACCGAGGGCACGTCACTGGACCTCACCGCGCGCGAGGCGAAGGCGGTGGCCTCGACGTCGGACCTGGTCCGCGAGGTCGCCCGGGCCCAGACGCAGGCCGACGTCATCGGCGGGCTCAACGCACTGCTCGCGCTGGCCGCGCCCCGGCCCTACGCGACCGACCACGACGGCGACCTGCACCTGCACTACGCCGCACCCGAGGCCGGCGCCCTGGACCAGCTGACGACCACGGTGGCGATGGGGCTGTCCCAGCTCGTGGTGCAGCACGGCTGGCAGCGACTGGGGGTCTGCGCCGCCGAGGGCTGCGGGAACGTCTACGTGGACACCTCGCGCAACGCGAGCCGGCGGTACTGCTCCAACACCTGCTCGTCCCGCTCGACGGTGGCGGCCTACCGGGCCCGCCAGAGGAGCTGAGCGCTCAGAAGGCGAAGTGCCGGGCCGCCACGCGACGGCGCACCGTGCTGCGGCGGGCACTGAGCGCCGTCGTGCCGGCGACGCCGACCCCCAGCACGACGACCCCGCCCAGGGCGTAGACGGCGGCCACGTCGGGCAGCGGGGTGCTGCTGGCAGCCGGGTCGAGCCGGTCCAGCAGCGAGGCCAGGGTGGCCACGGCGTCCTGCACCGGGGCGGTCAGCGCGCCGACGGCGGCGACGGCGGCGTCCGCCCGGTCGGCCGACACCCGGGCAGCGGCGACGACGGTCTCGGCGAAGGCGGTCTGCCCGGCGACGCCGGGTGCCGACTGCGGGAGTGCGGCGACCTGGTCGCGGGCGGTGCTCGCCGCGACGAGCGCGGCGTGGGCCTCCACGGCGGAGGCGCCGATGGCCTCGACCTGACCGGCGAGCAGCTCCTGCGCGGTGCGGGCCTCGTCCAGGGCCAGCGCCACCAGGGTGGCGGAGGCCGACGCGTCGGCGCCGGCAGCGGCCTGGGCGCGGGCGGCGTAGGAGGTGGCGAGCAGCTGCCCGGTCTCGCTCTCGGCGGCGGCCTGGGCGCCCTGACGGGCCTGGTCAGCGGCCGAGGCGGCGATGCCGGTGGCGGTGTCGGCCTCGGCCGAACCGCCGGTGGTCGGCTGCTCGGGGACGACGACCTGCGGCTGCGACGTCCGCGGCGCGACCTGCCCCGCGGCCGGACGCGTGGGGGTCCGACCAGCGGCGACCACGGGGGCGGCGACCGGGGCCGGCCCGGCGTCGACCACAGCGACCGGCGGGGCCTCGACGACGGGCGGGGTGACGGCGCTGTCTCTGATACACATCTGACGCTGCCGACGAAGATTAAGTGGTGTAGATCTCGGTGGTCGCCGTATCATTAAAAAGGGGGGGGGGGGGGGGGGGGGGGGGGGGGGGGGGGGGGGGGGGGG
>NZ_CEEDOS010000037.1:0-46811 GCF_979256525.1 Klenkia sp. AC732
CGCCCCCGCCGACCCCCGCACAGGCACCCGCCCCGCGCGTCGTCAGCGACGTCGCCGGCCGGGTCCGGCTGCACGCCCCGTGGCTCACCGGCTCGCCGTCCCGCGCGGTGCTGGTCGAGGACGCCCTGGACGAGCTCCCCGGGGTGCTCGCGGCGCAGGCCCACCCGGTCACCGGCCACGTGCTGGTCTGGCTGGACGCCGACGCCGACCGCGCCGACGTGCTCGCCGCCGTCTCGGCCGTCGCGGACCGGCCCGCGGACGCCGTCGTCGCCCGCCGCCCGCGCTCGGCCGACGTGGCCAACGGCGAGCTGCTGCGCATCGGCGTGGGCGGTGCCGCGCTGCTGCTGCTCGGCGTCCGCCGCTACGGGCTGGGCCGCCCGCCCGTGCTGTCCGGGCAGAGCCGGTTCGCCGCCAGCGTGGTCACCCTCTTCACCGGCTACCCGTTCCTCAAGGGCGCCGTCGGCGCGCTCACCGGCAAGCGCACCGCGGGCACCGACGCGCTGGTCACCGCCGCCACCGTGGCCAGCCTGCTGCTGCGCGAGAACGTCGTGGCACTCACCGTGCTGTGGCTGCTCAACATCGGGGAGTGGCTGCAGGACCTCACCCTGCGGCGCACCCGCAACGCGATCTCCGCCCTGCTGGCCGGCACCGAGTCCACCGCGTGGGTCCTGGTGGGCGACAGCACGTCCGCCGTGGAGCAGCAGGTCGACCTGGCCCGGCTCCGCGTCGGGGACCTGGTCGTCGTCCACGAGCAGGCCACCATCGCCGTGGACGGCGAGGTCGTCGAGGGCGACGGCGTCGTCGACCAGGCCGCCATCACCGGCGAGCCGCTGCCGGTCGCGGTCACCGCCGGGTCCACCGTGCACGCCGGGTCGGTGAACCTGCGCGGCCGGATCGTCGTGCGCGCCTCGGCCACCGGCTCGGACACCGCGATCGGCCGGATCATCGCCCGGGTCGAACAGGCCACCGACGACCGCGCCCCGATCCAGACCGTGGGCGACGAGTTCTCCCGCCGGTTCGTGCCGGCGTCCTTCGCGCTGGCCGCCCTCACCTGGCTGGTCACGCGCGACGTCCGTCGGGCGATGACCATGCTGCTGGTGGCCTGCCCCTGCGCGGTCGGGCTCTCCACCCCGACCGCGGTGAGCGCCGCCATCGGCAACGGCGCCTCCCGCGGCGTGCTGATCAAGGGCGGCGCGCACCTGGAGGCGGCCGGCCGGATCGACGCCGTGGTGTTCGACAAGACCGGGACGCTGACCGTGGGACGCCCCGTCGTCACCAACGTGGTGTCCTTCTCCCCCGACTGGGAGCCCGAGCAGGTCCTGGGCTACGCGGCCAGCTCGGAGATCCACTCCCGGCACCCGCTGGCCCAGGCGGTCATCCGCTCCACCGAGGAGCGGCACGTCTTCATCCCCCCACACGAGGAGTGCGAGGTCCTGCTGGGCCTGGGGATGCGCACCCAGGCCGACGGCCGCGTGCTGCTGCTGGGCAGCGAGGCGCTGATGGCCGCCGAGGGCGTGGCGGTCGGCGAGGAGGCGCTGGGCTGGCTGGCCACCCTGCGCGGACGGACCGAGACCCCGCTGCTGCTGGCCGTCGACGGCGAGCTCGTCGGGCTGGTGAGCCTGCTCGACGAGGTCCGCGAGGAGGCCGCCGAGGTGCTGGCGACACTGCGGGCCACCGGCGTGCGCCGGATCGTCATGCTGACCGGGGACCACGCGGCCAGCGCGGCCGCCGTGGCCGAGCGCCTGGGCATCACCGAGTGGCGCGCGGAGGTCCTGCCCGAGGACAAGCAGGACGTGGTCACCGCGCTGCAGGCCGAGGGGTACACGGTCGCGGTGGTCGGCGACGGCACCAACGACGCCCCCGCCCTGGCCGCGGCCGACATCGGCATCGCGATGGGCGTCTCGGGCACCGACGTCGCCGTCGAGACCGCCGACGTCGCCCTGGTCGGGGACGACCTGCGGCACCTGCTGGACCTGCGCGACCTGGGCGGCGCGACCCTGGGGATCGTGCGGCAGAACTACGGGCTGTCCATCGCGGTCAACGGCGTCGGGCTGGTTGTCGCCGGGGCCGGGGCGCTGTCCCCGGTGCTGGCCGCGGTGCTGCACAACGCCAGCTCGGTGGCCGTGGCGGTCAACTCCGCCCGCCTCGTCCGCCACCGCGACACCCCCCGCTGACCCCCGAGGCAAAGGAAGCTCCACACCCCCCGGTGAGCCCGATGGGGGGTGTGGAGCTTCCTTCGCCTGCACCTGGGTACGCGGGTCAGCGGCCCTTCGAGGGGTAGGGCAGCAGGGCCATCTCGCGGGCGTTCTTGATCGCCCGGGCGACGTCGCGGTGCGCCTTGGGGTCCAGGCCGGTGACCCGGCGGGCACGGATCTTGCCGCGATCGGAGACGAAGGTGCGCAGGAACTGCACGTCCTTCCAGTCGACCGGACCGTCCAACCGCCGGCGCTTCCTCGGCCGCGGCGGGCGCGGGGCCGGGGTCACCAGCTGCTCGTGGTGATGCCGGGGAGCTGGCCGTCGTGGGCCATCTCCCGGAACCGGATGCGGGACAGCCCGAACGCCCGCAGGTGCCCGCGCGGGCGGCCGTCGACGGCGTCCCGGTTGCGCACCCGGGTGGCGCTGGCGTCGCGGGGCATCCGCTGCAGGGCGGCCTGGGCGGCGGCGCGTTCGACGTCGGTGCCGGTGCAGACCGCCTGCTTCAGCGCGGCGCGGCGCTCGGCGTACCGGGCGACGACGAGCCGGCGCCGGTCGTTCGCGGCGACCTTCGAGGTCTTGGCCATGTCAGCGGTCCTCCTTGAACTCGACGTGCCGGCGCACGACCGGGTCGTACTTGCGCAGCACCAGCCGGTCGGGGTCGTTGCGGCGGTTCTTGCGGGTCACGTACGTGTAGCCCGTCCCGGCGGTTGACTTGAGCTTGATCACCGGCCGGACGTCGGTGGCCCGGGCCATCAGACCCGCCCGCCGGTGAGCGAGCGCTCGCGCTTCACCCGGGCCCAGACGGACTCGATGCCCTGGACGTCGATGGTCTTGATGCCTCGGGTGGACACGGTGAGCCGGACGAACCGGTTCTCGCTGGGCACCCAGAAGCGCTTGCGTTGCAGGTTGGGGTCGAAGCGGCGGTTGGTCCGCCGGTGGGAGTGGCTCACGGCCTTGCCGAAGGTGGGACGGCGGCCGGTCACCTCGCAGAAGGTGGTCATGGCGGACCACCCTAGATGACAATGGTTCCCGTCTTCATCTAGGGTCTGGGCATGCCCACTCCCCTCGTCCTCGTCACCGGCGTGCACCGCGCGCTGAGCGCCCGGGCCGCGGCCGACCTGCTCACCCCGGGCTCCGTGCTCGTGCACCACGACGTCGGCCGGCTCGACCAGGGCGTCGTCGTCCGCACCGTGCAGGCCGCCGGCGCCCCCGCCGAGACCACCGCCCTCGAACTCGCCCACGGCTGCCTGTCCTGCACGCTGCGCCTGGACGTCCTCCCGCTGCTGCACACCCTGGGCACCCGCCCCGACGTCGCCCGCGTCGTCCTCCAGCTCGACCCGGCCCTGGAGCCCGAGCACCTGTGCTGGTCCCTCGGCCACCTGCCACTCGACGACGGCGGCACCGCCGCCGACGCGGTCACCGTCGAAGCCGTCGTCGCGGTGCTGGAGCAGGCGACCTGGCTAGAGGACGTCACCGGTGAGGACACGATGGCCGACCGCGGGCTGGCCGCCACCGCCGACGACGAGCGGACCCTGGCCCAGGTCGCCCTCGGCCAGGTCGGGATGGCCGACGTCGTCCTGCTGGCCGGGCCGCCGGTCGACGACTGGACCGCCGTCCGGCTGCACGCGGTGCTGGAGCGCTGGGTGCCGGCCGCCCGGCTCGGGTCGATCGAGCACTGGACCCCCGAGCGGGTCCTCGCCGGCCTGGACGGCTCCGCCCGACGCGGCCGACCGCACTCCCCGCACGCCCCGCTGCTGGCCGGGCAGCCCCGCCTGGACGCCGACGCCGGGGTGCAGCTGGTCCGCTTCACCGCCGCGCGCCCGTTCCACCCCGAACGCCTGCACGAGGCCTTCGACGTGCTGCTGGACGGCGTCGTGGGCAGCCGTGGCCGGCTGTGGCTGGCCACCCAGGGCGATCGTGCCGTGTGGCTGGAGTCCGCCGGCGGCGGCCTGCAGGTCGGGGACGCCGGCCCGTGGCTGGCCACCCTGGGCGACGACGCCGAGCTGTGGGCCCAGGTGGACCCGGAGCGGCGGGCCGCGGCCGCGCTGCGCTGGGACCCGGTGCACGGCGACCGGGACGCCGCCCTCGTCGTGCTGGTGCACCGGCAGTCCCCCGACGTCGTCACCGACGCGCTGCGGGACGCCCTGCTCACCGACGCCGAGTTCGCCGCCGGCCCGGAGCTGTGGGCCACCTTCCCCGACCCGTTCGGCGACTGGCACGCCGACCCCTGCGAGGACAGCACCCCCGCCCCCGACCCCCGCAGCAGCACCCACCCCGAGGAGAACCGATGAGAGACGGCATCCACCCCACCTACCGGACGGTGGCCTTCCGCGACACCGCCACCGGCACGGTCTTCCGCACCCGCTCGACGATCGCCGGCGGGCAGACCGGCGGGGAGACCATCGAGCTGGACGGCGAGACCCTGCCCGTGGTCACCGTGGACACCAGCAGCGCCTCGCACCCGTTCTGGACCGGCAGCGCCCGGGTCCTGGACACCGCCGGCCGGGTGGAGAAGTTCCACGCGAAGTACGGACGGCGCGGCTGATGGCGGTCCCCAAGCGCCGGACGTCGAGGTCGAACACCCGACACCGCCGCGCCCGGTGGAAGGCCACCCCGCCGCAGCTGGTGCCCGTGGTGGTCGACGGCGTCCGCCACCTGGTCCCGCGTCGCCTGGTCCGGGCCGCCCAGCGGGGCCTCCTGACCCTGGACTGACCCTGGACTGACCCTGGGCTGCCCGGCCCGACGACCCCCTGCCGAGGCTGGAGCCGGGCGGGGCGGAGGTGGCAGGGTGTCGCCATGAGCACCCCGGCCGGCATCGACACCTCCGTCCCGCCCAGCGGCCCCGGCTGCGTCGAGTGCGAGGCCACCTCGTCCTGGTGGTTCCACCTGCGCCGCTGCGCGCAGTGCGGGCACGTCGGCTGCTGCGACGACTCGTTGAACAGGCACGCCACCGCGCACGCCGAGCAGACCGGGCACCCGGTCATCCAGAGCTTCGAGCCGGGCGAGGACTGGTTCTACGACTTCGGCACCGGTGGCGGGTTCGTCGGCCCGGAGCTGGCCGCGCCCACCAGCCACCCGGAGGAGCAGTCCGTCCCCGGCCCGGCCGACCGGGTGCCCGCCGACTGGGTCCGCCGCCTCGGCGGCTGACCCACCCGGGCGCCGGCTACTCCGGCAGCCGCTCCGCCAACCGCCGCAGGTCGGCCTCGGTGGCCGGCTCCAGCGGCAGGTGCGGCAGCACGCCGAGCACCTCCTCGCGCGCCAGTCCCTCCTCCACGAGGGCGTCCAGCACCCGGTCGACGTGGGTGGGCGGCACCGGCGTGGGCAGCCCCTCCAGCGCGACGGTGGCCAGGAAGACCGCGCCGGCCAGGTCCTCGGTGCGGGGCGCCGGGGCGGGCGGGCGCGGCGCGGCCTCCCGGGTCAGTGCCTCGGCGGCGCGCACCAGCGACAGCGGCACCCCCTCGGCCTCCACGAGCGCCAGGGAGGTGTCGCCGATCGCGGCGAGCACCAGGTGCTCGGCGTCGATGCGCAGCGGGGCCTCCCACTCCCCCGCCCGGACCACCGCGGCGGCATCGGCCGGGTCCTCGCCCACCTCGTCGGCCAGCTCGGCCCAGGCGGCGGGCCGGGTCCGCCGCAACCGCTCGCCGGCGCGCACGCAGGTCTCCAGCACGAAGGGTTCCAGGACGGCGACGTCGAACCGGTCGGCGTGGAGCACGCCCTCGGCGTCGACCATGTTCAGCGCGTCCCGGAAGCTGCCCGGCCGGGCGTCGCCCAGGTCGAGCCGGCCGCCCTCCTCGTCGGCGAGGGGCTGGCCGTTCTCGGCCCGCACCCCGACGGTGGTCCCGCTGGCCACGAGCCGCCCGCGCCGGCGCAGGTGGTGCGGCCGGTCGCTGGTGCCCACCGCCCAGGCGCAGGCCTCGGCGATCAGCTCGGCCCCGCGCTCACGGAGGACCTCGCGGGTCAGCAGCGCCATCTCGTCGATCTCGAACACGCCCCCACTGTCCTCCCGGGGGCGCGCCCGCGCACTCAGCCCAGCAGCGTCCGGCGCAGCTCGGCGGCGTCGGTGCGGACCTGGGTGAGCATCGGGCGCAGGTCGACCTCGCTGACCCGGCCACCGGTCAGCCGCTCGATCCGCTCGACCTGGTGGCCGTCGCGGGTCAGCCGACCGGTGATCTCCAGGGCGCCGCGCAGCAGGCCCCCGGGGGCGGAGGCCAGGTCGTCGACCTGGGACACCGGGTCGACCAGCGCACCGGGGAAGGCCCAGCTGCGCATGGCCAGTGCGGTCAGCCCGAGCGCGTCGGTGCCGTAGCGCTGGGTCTCGGCGACCCGGCGGGCGGCCGGGGTGGGCCCGGCCTCCCGGACGGCGTCGTACCCGGCCCGGTCGTGGTGGTGCAGCAGGGCGACGCCGAGCTGGGCCAGCAGCCCGACGCACACCGCGTCCTGCGGCCGACTGCCCAGCCGCGGGGCCAGGGCGGAGGCGGCCAGCGCCAGGTGCGTGCTGACGGTCCAGTAGTCCTCGGGCAGCTGCGACTCGTCGCGGGTGTCGGTCAGGGCGACGGTGGCCATCGAGCGGACGACGGAGAACCCGACGACGGCGATCGCGAACTGCAGCGACCCCACGCGCCCGCGCATCCCGTAGTAGGCGGAGTTCGCCAGCTTGAGCACCCGACCGGACAGCGCCGGGTCGGCGGCGAGCAGGCGGGCCACGTCGCGCGCCCCGGCGTCGGACCCCTCGGTGAGGGCGACGATCTGGGCGGCGATGGGGCGCTGGGCGGCCATCGTCTCGATGCTGGCCAGCACGTCGTCCAGCGGGGATCCGCCGACGGTGACCGGCTGTCCAGTGCCGTCCCCGTCCCCGTCCCCGTCCCCGTGCGCGTGCTCGCCGGGCGGGAGGTCCTCGACCTCCGGCTCGTGCCCGAGCAGCAGCTCCCTCACGACGTCACCCCGTCCACGACGAACTCCTCGGTCTCTGGTGCGCGCCGGGCCACGGGGACCACGGTCGGGCTGATGGCGGTCGGGCTGATGACGGTCGGGCTGATGACGGTCGGGCTGGCGGCGGCCGCGCGGGCGGCCTGGGCGGCGAACCACGCGGTGGTGTCGGCGGCGTCCATCGGGGTGGCGATGCCGAAGCCCTGCAGGTGGGTGGCGCCCAGGGCGCCGAGCGCACGGGCCTGCTCCTCGGTCTCCACGCCCTCGGCGGTGGACTCCAGCCCGAGGCTGGCGGCCAGCGCGACGACGGCGGAGGTGATCTGGGGCCGCCCGTCGGCCAGCTCGGCGACGAAGGAGCGGTCGACCTTGAGGCAGTCCACCGGCAGGTGCCGGAGGGTGGCCAGCGAGGACCAGCCGGTGCCGAAGTCGTCGATGGCGATCCGCACGCCCAGGGCGCGCAGCTCGCCGAGCACCCGGGCGGCCCGCTCGGGGTGGCGGACCAGCGCGGACTCGGTGATCTCCACGCACAGCCGGTCGGCACCCACGCCGTGCCGCTGCAGCGCCGAGGCCACCTGCGCCGGGAGGTGCTCGTCCAGCTGCAGGGCCGAGACGTTGACGTTGACCACCCGGGGGGCGGCCGGGCCGAGCTCGGCGTCCCAGCGGGCGACCTGCGCGCAGGACCCCTCCAGGACCACGGTGCCCAGCGCGTCGACCAGGCCGCTCTCCTCGGCCAGGGCCACGAAGACCTGCGGGCCGATGGGGCCCCGGGTCGGGTGCGTCCACCGGGCCAGCGCCTCGACCCCCACCGGACGGCGGGAGACGGTCTCCACCACGGGCTGGAAGGCCAGCCGCAGGCCGCCGTCCTCGATGGCGGACCGCAGGTCGGCGACCAGGCGCAGCTTGTCCCGCGCCTGCGCCCGGGAGTCCTGGTCCAGCACGCTGACCCGGCCCTTGCCGTCGGCCTTGGCCTGGTACATGGCGATGTCGCAGTCGCGGACCAGCTCGTCGGCGGTCACGTGCTCGTCGGTCTGCACGGTGACCCCCACGCTGACCCGCACGCTGACGCTCACCCCGCCCAGCTGGACGGGGCGGGCCAGCTCGGCGCCGATCCGCCCGGCCAGGGCCACGGCGTCGTCCTCGGAGACCCGCTCGCAGACGACCACGAACTCGTCGCCGCCGAACCGGACCACCAGGTCCGAGGGGCGGACGACGGAGCGCAGCCGGGTGGCGACCTGGACCAGCAGCTGGTCGCCGGCGGCGTGCCCGAGGGAGTCGTTGACCACCTTGAAGTCGTCGACGTCGAGGAACAGGCAGGCCAGCCCGCGGCCGCCGGGGACGAAGCGGTCCGCGACGTAGTCGGCCAGCCGGGTGCGGTTGGGCAGGCCGGTCAGCGGGTCGTGGTGGGCCAGGTGGGCCAGCTGCGCCTCGAACTCCAGCCGTTCGGTGACGTCCTCGATGGTGCCGACGAAGCCCCCGGCGCCGCCGGGGGCCTCCAGCGGGGCGAAGCGGGCGACGGTGCTGCGGACCGCACCGTCGGCGCGGACCATCCGCACCCGGACCTCCACGGCGCCACCGGTGAGCACCTCGGCGGCCCGGTCGACGAGCTCCTCGACGTCGTCGGGGTGCACGTCGGCCAGCCAGCCGGTGCCCAGCAGCTGCTCGGCCTGACGGCCGGTGAGCCGGCAGAACGCGTCGTTGACGTGCGCGAGGCGCATGCCGTGGTCGGAGAGCAGGGTCGGCACCGGGGACCGCTCGGTCAGCGTGCTGAAGCGGCGTTCGTGCGCGGCGGCGGTGTCGGCCAGGACCCGTTCGGCGTCGGTGGCCCCGGCCTGGAACCGGAGGGCCCAGACGCCGGGGTCGGTGGAGGGCGTGGCGAGCACGACGGCCTCGACGAGCGCACCGGTGACGGTGCGCACCGGGAGCGGCAGGCAGGAGGCGCGCTCGGCGCGCAGCAGCCCGGCGGGCAGGTCGGGCAGGAAGGCGGAGAGCGGGCGTCCGGGGACGTCGCTGAGGGCGTAGCCCAGCAGGCGCTCGACCCCCGCGCTGCCCCAGGTCACGACCGGGACGCCGGGTCCCGAGGCGTCGACCACCAGCACCGCGGCGCCGTCGGTGACGGCGACCGAGTGGAAGACCGCGGTCACCACGGGCGTGGGGACGGCGGCCCCGGCGGGACGCAGCGCGGACGGGGACACGCCGTCTTCTCGGCCTGCCCGGGGCCCGGCTGGAGCCCAGCCGGGCCGGCTCACCCGTGCGGGTGGGACGGCCGGCGTCCTACGGTGGCCGCATGCGCACCCCCGCGGGCCGGCCCTGATGGACCTCCAGCTGCGCGGGAGGCGCGCCCTGGTCACCGGCGCGAGCCGGGGCATCGGCCGCGCGGTCGCCGAGCGGCTGGCCGAGGAGGGCGCCGACGTGGCCCTCCTCGCCCGGGACGCCGACGCGCTGGCCGCGGTCGCCGCGGAGTTGTCGCGGTACGGCACCCGGGTGGTCGTGGTCGCCGCCGACACCACCGACGACGCCGCGGTCCGGGCCGCCGTCGCCGAGGTGGTGGCCCAGCTGGGCGGGGTCGACGTGCTGGTCAACGCGGCCGCCCGGCCGGCCAGCTCGGGACCGGTCCCCACGCTGGCCGACCTGACCGACGACGCGCTGCGGGCCGAGGTCGAGACCAAGGTGCTGGGCTACCTGCGCTGCGCCCGCGCCGTCGCCCCGCACATGACCGCGCAGGGCTGGGGCCGGATCGTCAACGTCAGCGGGCTCAACGCCCGGCGGACCGGCTCGCTGGTCGGCACGGTGCGCAACGTGGCCGTCGCCGCGATGACGGCGAACCTGGCCGAGGAGCTGGGCCCGCACGGGGTCAACGTCACCGTCGTGCACCCCGGGACCACCGTCACCGAGCGCACCCCGGGCGTCGTCGCGGCCCGCGCTGCCGCGGCCGGCACCAGCGAGACCGAGGCCGAGGCGGCGATGGCCGCCGACGTCCGCATCGGCCGGCTGGTCACCGCCGCCGAGGTCGCCGACGTCGTCACGTTCCTGTGCTCCCCGCGCAGCGTCGCCGTCACCGGGGACGCCGTCGCCGCCGGCGGCGGGCAGCGCGGGGTCGTCCACTACTGAGCGCTCAGCTGCGCAGCGCGTCCTCCAGCGCGGAGACGTCGATCCGCACCATCGGCATCAGCGCGGCGAACCCGGCCGCTGCCTGGGCCGGCGTGGCGGTCCGCAGCGCGGCGGCCCAGGACCGCGGCACCACCTGCCAGGACACCCCGAAGCGGTCCTTCAGCCAGCCGCACTGCACCGGCGTGCCGCCCCCGGCGAGCAGCCCGTCCCAGACCCGGTCCAGCTCGGCCTGGTCGGCGACGAGGACCTGCAGGGAGACGGCGTCGTTGAACGCGTCGTGCGGGCCGCCGTTGAGCGCGGTGTACCGGCTGCCTGCGACGGTGAACTCCACGGTCAGCACGCTGCCCTCCTCCCCGGGGGCGCCGGCGGGGTACCGGGTCACCTCGAGCACCTCGCTGTCGGGGAACAGCCCGGTGTAGAGGGCGACGGCCGCCTCGGCGTCGTCGGTGAACCACAGGCACGGCACGATCTCGGTCACGGGGTCTCCTGGGGGTCGGTGGGTCTGTCGGGGAGGACCGGCGCGGGCCCCGGGACTCACCGGCGGGCGGAGGTTACCGGCCAGTAGGAAGTGTGGGATCGTCGTCCCGACGCCCGCGCGGCACGGTCGCCGTGCGGGGAGAGAGATGAGGGTCGTCCATGCAGTTGCACCTGTCGCCCGAGGACCAGGCGTTCCGGGACGAGATGCGCACGTTCTTCACCACCCAGGTCCCGCAGTCCATCCGCGACGACGTCGCCGCGCACCGGGACGTGTCCAAGGAGGCCTACGTCGAGGCCCAGCGGGTGCTCAACGCCGCCGGTCTCGCCGTGCCGCACTGGCCCGCCGAGTGGGGCGGCCGGGACTGGACCCCGCTGCAGCGCCACATCTGGCGCGAGGAGATGCAGCTGGCCGCCGTCCCCGAGCCGCTGGCGTTCAACGCCTCGATGATCGGCCCGGTCATCGCGGCGTTCGGCAACCAGGAGCAGAAGGAGCGCTTCCTGCCGAAGACGGCGAACCTGGACATCTGGTGGTGCCAGGGCTTCTCCGAGCCCGACGCCGGCTCCGACCTCGCCAGCCTGCGCACCACCGCCGTCCGCGACGGCGACGACTGGGTCGTCAACGGCCAGAAGACCTGGACCACGCTGGGGCAGTACGCCGACTGGATCTTCTGCCTGGTCCGCACCGACCCGGGAGCGGAGAAGAAGCAGCGCGGCATCTCGATGCTGGTCTTCCCGATGGACACCCCCGGGGTCACCCTGCGCCCGATCGAGCTGCTGGACGGCGGCTTCGAGGTCAACGAGGTCTTCTTCGAAGACGTCCGGGTGCCCGCCGAGAACCTGATCGGCGAGGAGAACCGCGGCTGGGACTACGCCAAGTTCCTGCTGGGCAACGAGCGGGTCGGCATCGCCCGGGTCGGGGCCACCAAGCGCATGCTCGTCGACGCCAAGGCGCACGCCGCGGCGATCAGCCTGGGCGACCACACGCTGCTCGAGGACCCCTCCATGGCCCGGCGCATCGCCGAGCTGGAGAACGAGCTGCTGGCCCTGGAGCTCACCGCGCTCCGCGTGGTCGCCAACTCCACCGACGGCAAGCCGCACCCGGCGTCCTCGGTGCTCAAGCTGCGCGGCTCGGAGCTGCAGCAGGCCGCCACCGAGCTCATCGTGGACATCGCCGGACCGCTGTCGCTGGCCTCCTTCGCCGACGACGCCGACACCGACGTCCCCGAGTGGGCCCGCGTCGCCACCCCGGAGTACCTGAACTACCGCAAGGTCTCCATCTACGGCGGCTCGAACGAAGTACAGCGCACCATCATCGCCGGCTCGATCCTGGGGTTGTGACCTGACGTGGACTTCACCTTCGACACCGAACAGAACGCCCTCCGCGAGGCCGTCGCCGGCCTGCTGATGCGCGCCTACGGCGGCGACCAGCGCCGCACCGTCACCCGGGAGGACCCCGGCTTCGACGAGAAGACCTGGGCCCAGCTGGCCGAGATGGGCGTCCTCGGGCTGCCCTTCGCCGAGGCCGACGGCGGCATGGGCGCCGGCCAGGTCGAGGTGGCCCTGGTGGCCACCGAGATCGGCCGCGTGCTCGCGCCGGAGCCCTTCGTCGAGTCCGTCGTGCTCGCCGGTGGCCTGGTCGCCGCCGTCGGGACCGCGGAGCAGCGCGCCGCCCTGCTCGGTCCGCTCGCCGAGGGCGCCAGCGTGCTGGCCTTCGCCCACGCCGAGCCGGCCTCGCGCTGGACCGCCACCGCGGCCGGCGTCACCGCCTCTGCCGCCGGTGACGGCTGGACCCTCTCCGGGGTCAAGGAGCCGGTCCAGCACGGCGCCCGGGCCGACGTCCTCGTCGTGTCCGCCGCCGTCGACGGCGGCACCCGGCTCTTCGTCGTCCAGGGCGACGCCGAGGGGCTCACCCGCTCCGGCTACCGCACCCACGACGGCGGCCGCGCCGCCCGGGTCGCCTTCGACGGCACCCCCGCCCAGCTCCTCGGGGACGGCGACGCCGACCGCACCGCCGACGTCGAGCAGGCCCTGGCCCGCGCGACCGTGGCCTACGCCCACGAGGCGGTCGGGGCCATGGAGACGGCGCTGACCACCACCGCGGAGTACCTCAAGACCCGCAAGCAGTTCGGGGTCTCGCTGAACAAGTTCCAGGCGCTCACCTTCCGCGCCTCGGACATGTACGTGTCCCTGGAGCTGGTCCGCAGCACCGCGCTGTGGGCCACGATGGTCATCGACGCCGCCGACTCGACGCCCGCGCAGGTCGTCGACGCCGCCGACCGCGCCCGGCTGCAGACCAGCCGCGCCGGCAGGCACATCGGCAAGGAGGCCATCCAGCTGCACGGGGGCATCGGGGTGACCGCCGAGTACAAGGTCGGCCACTACACCTCCCGGCTCACCGCCATCGACCACCTGGTCGGCGACGGCGACTGGGCGGCCGCCCGGCTGGCCACCCGGGTCTCCGACCACGACACGGTCGAGGCCCTGCGCTGAGCTGACCGGCCCGTACGACGACAGGCGGGGGCCTGTCGTCGTACGGGCACTCAGGCGGTCTTGATCGCCGAGACGTCGAACTCGATCTGGATCCGGTCGCTGACCAGCACGCCGCCGGTCTCCAGGGCCGCGTTCCAGACCAGGCCCCACTCGCTGCGCTTGAGCGCCAGCGCGCCCTCGAAGCCGACCCGGACGTTGCCGAAGGGGTCCTGCGCCGACCCGGTGAGGGTGAACTCGATGTCGACCTCGCGGGTGGTGCCCTTGACGGTCAGGTCACCGGTCACGTCGTAGACGTCGTCCTCGACCCGCTCGACGCCGGTGGAGACGAAGGTGATCTCGGGGAACTGCTCGACGTCCAGGAAGTCCGCCGAACGCAGGTGGGCGTCCCGGTCGGGCTGCTGGGTGTCCAGGCTGCCCGCGTCGATGCGCAGGGTCACCGAGCTGGACCCGGGGTCCCGGGTGTCCAGGTGCGCGGTGCCCTCGAAGTCGCCGAACGTGCCGCGCACGGTGGTGACCATGGCGTGGCGGGCCCGGAAGCCGATCCGGGTGTGCGCGACGTCGACGGTGTAGTCCCCGGACACGTCGTCCAGCGCGGACGTCGCGTCGTCGAAGTCGGTGACGGCGGACTCGCGCGCGCGGTGCTTGGCCACGGTGGACCGTCCTCCCAGAAGGTGTGCAACCACGCCATTGTGGCTGGTGGAGGACGGTCCCGCGCGTCCGGGTGCCGGTCATCCCCCGGCGAAGAGCTCCACGGCCGCCGCGCTGAACGCCGGGACGTCGTCGGGGTCGCGGCTGGTGACGAGGTTGCCGTCGCGGCACACCTCCTCGTCGACGACGGTCGCGCCGCCCCGCCGGAGGTCCCCGCGGATGCTCGGGTAGGACGTCAGCGTGCGCCCGGAGAGGGTCTCGGCCTCCAGCAGCGTCCACGGGGCGTGGCAGATCGCGGCGACGGGCTTGCCGGCGTCCATGAACGCCTTCACGAAGGCCAGCGCGTCGGGGTCCTGGCGCAGGGTGTCGGGGTTGACCGCACCACCGGGCAGCAGCAGACCGTCGTAGTCGTCGGCGGAGACCTCGCCCACCAGGGCGTGCACCGGGAAGGTCTCACCCGGGTGGATGTCGCCGTCCACGGACTGGACGGTGCCGTCGGTGACGCCGTCGGGGACCGACAGCAGGTGGGTGGTGGCCCCGGCGGCGTCCACGGCAGCGCGGGGCTCCACCAGCTCGATGCGCTCGACGCCCTTGGCGGCGAGCACGGCGATCGTCTTGCCAGTCAGTTCAGCCATGCCCCGGGGCATGCCCAGCAGAGCTCGGGAGGGAACCCGGGCTCAGTACCAGTTGACCGCCTGCGAGTGGCTCCACGCGCCACAGGGGCTGCCGTAGCGGTTCTCGATGTAGATCAGCCCGGCGTCGATCTGGCGGAAGCCGTTGTCGGTCTTGGCGATGCCGGTGCCGGCCCACGTCGAGTTCAGGAACTGCGGGATGCCGTACGCGGTGGAGGTGGGGTTCTGCGCGTCGGGGTTCCAGCCGGACTCCTTGCCCCACAGGTTCTCCAGGCAGGAGAACTGGCTGGCGTCCCCGCCGAGCTGGGCCATGGCGTAGTCGTGGAACTCGGCCGGGCCGGCGGCGGCCGCGGCGGCCTCCGCGTCGGCGGCGGCCTGGGCCAGCGCGGCGGCCTGTGCCTCGGCCTCGGCGCGGGCGGCGGCCTCGGCGGCAGCGGCGGCCTGGGCGTCCAGCACGGCCTGGTCGGCGGCGGACTGGGCCTGGGCGGCGGTGACCTCGTCGGCCTCGCGCTGGGCGCGGCTGGCCTGCAGGGAGCCCAGGTGCGCGCTGACCTCGGCCGGGCCGTCGGCGGCGGTCGCGGTGGCGTCGGTGAGCCCGAGCTGCTGGGCGACGCTCGCCGCCTGCGAGACCGTGGGGGTGGCGGCGTCGGCCTGCGCCTCCGCGGATGGACCGCCGGTGAGCAGCACGTTGACCAGCACGCCACCGACGGCCGCGGCGGCCAGGTACACCGCGGCCCGGCGGGCCGGGGGACGACGGTGCCGGCCGCGCGCGACCGCAGCGACGGTCTGCTCGGCGGACTCGACCGTGGCGACGGTGGGGCCGTCGACGGGAGTCGGGGCGGAGCCGGTCCTCGGGGTGGGGACGTCGTCCGCGGGGAGGACCACCTCGGCGGCGGGGCTCTCGGGGACGGCGGGCAGTGCGGAGTGACGAGCGCTCATGCGGGTGGGGCGGGTCCTTGTCTTCCGTCGGCCGCCTACCGGGTTAGCTGACGGGTTCGGGCGGGAAGACGCCCTACCGTCCCGGCCGCTGACGCGGTCGGCACGGATTCACCCCAGTGCTGCGGTGGGTCCCCGGTTCGCCGGTGGTGCTCCGCCCGCGGTGGTGCTGCGGGCGGCCGTGCTGTGGCGACTCGGCGGCGTCCGGGTCGGTCCTCCCCGGGTGGGGACGGTGGTGCCGACCGGACCGGCCAACCGTACGAGGGCATGTGGAGTGCTGACAAGACAGCGCGTCCGGATTCACACACCTCGTGCAGCGTGTGGTTTGCCACACACCCAGAGCGACCGACCCGCCGCCCTCAGGGCAGCCGCCAGACCGCCGTCCGGCGGGCGACGTCGACCCCGCTGTCGGGCACCTCGTAGCCGGCGACCTCGACGAGGCCGTCGGGCAGCTGGGACCGGCCGGGGTCACCGACCAGGACGGTCGCCCCGCCGACCCAGGCGGTGAACAGCCACGGCCGCACCCGGTCGGCCATCCGCAGGTCGTAGAAGACGTCGCCGGCCAGCACGACGTCCACCGCCGGCAGGTCGCCCTCCCCCGGCTGCCCGTCGAGGACGTCGCCGACCGCCTCGACGACGGTCACCCCGTTGGCGGCGGCGTTGAGCGGGGTGACCGCGAGGGCGTACGGGTCGACGTCGCTGGCGAGCACCCGCGTGGCACCGGCCAGGGCCGCGGCGATGGCGACCAGCCCGCTGCCCGACCCCAGGTCCAGCACGGTGCGCCCGGCGACCAGACCGGGGGTGTCCAGCACGTACCGGGCCAGGCCCTGCCCGCCGACCCAGGCCGCGGCCCAGAACGGCGAGGCCTCCCCCGGTCCCGTCCCGCCGCTCTCGCGCTCGTCCTCCATGGCCTGCCACAGCACGGCGACGTCATCGGCCAGGTGCAGCGCCACCTCGGGCACCAGCGGTGGGCGGACCAGACGGGTGTGCCGGGCGAAGAAGCCCGCGGGGACGGTCACCGGTGCATCCTCCCCGCCCGCACGGACCCCCTCGACAGTCACCGCTGACTGGTAGCGTCCGTGGCCGTGAGCACCCCGGGCACCCCCGACCTGACCGGCCGCACGATCGTGATGTCGGGAGGCAGCCGCGGCATCGGGCTGGCCATCCTGGTCGCCGCCGCCCGGCGCGGCGCGAACAGCGTGCTGCTGGCCAAGACCGACCAGCCCGACCCGCGGCTGCCCGGCACCGTGCACACCGCGGTGGAGGAGATCACCGAGGCCGGCCGGGAGACCGGGGCCCGGGCGGTGGCCGTGGTCGGCGACGTCCGCGAGGAGGCCGACGTGCAGCGAGCCGTCGCCACCGCGATCGAGACCTTCGGCGGGCTCGACATCGTGGTCAACAACGCCAGCGCGCTGAACCTGACCCCCACCGCCGAGCTGTCGGCCAAGCGGTACGACCTCATGCAGCAGGTCAACAGCCGGGGCACCTGGCTGCTGACCAGGACGGCACTGCCGCACCTGGCCGCCTCCCCCGACGCCCAGGTCCTCACGCTGTCCCCGCCGATCGACCTGGCGCCGCAGTGGCTGGGCATGGCACCGGCCTACACGCTGAGCAAGTACGGGATGACCCTGCTGACCCTCGGGTTCGCCGCGGAGCTCGCCGGTCAGGGCGTGCGGGCCAACTGCCTGTGGCCCCGGACCACGATCGCCACCGCCGCCGTCGTCAACGTCATCGGCGGCGAGGAGCTGGCCAGCCGCTCGCGCGACCCCGAGGTCATGGGCGACGCCGCGGTCGCACTGCTCACCGACCCGTCCCGGCCGACCGGCCGCACGTTCGTCGACGACGACGTGCTGCGCGCGGCCGGGATCACCGACCTGTCGGTCTACGGCGGCGGCGAGGACCCGCAGACCGACTGGTTCGTCGACCCGGCCTGACGCTGCCCGGCCCGGAGCTGCCCGCTGCCGCGGTCAGCGGCGGCGGCCGACCCGGCTGCGCATCGCGGTGTAGAGCGGGGTGAGCACGACCCCGTCCCCGGTGAGGCGCTCGCGCAGCACCCGGCGGTGCTTGAGCACCCCGACCAGCCCGATGACCCAGAACAGGTACTGCACGCTGAACGCCGCCTTGAACGCCGACAGGTCGTAGTCGGTGGAGGCACCCGGGGTCATCGCGTCCAGCACGGCGCCGACCGCGAGCACGGTGAGCAGGGACGCCGCGAACCCGCCGATGTTGACCACGCCGGTGGCGCTGCCCAGCCGGGTGACCGGGTTCCAGGTGCGGGCGTAGTCGAAGCCGATCATCGAGCCCGGCCCGTTGGTGGCCAGCACGACGACGAGCACCACCAGCAGCCACAGCGGCGCCCGGCCGGGCCACAGCAGGACCACGGTCCACGCGGTCGTGGTCAGCCCGGCGATGCCGAAGACCAGCACCGAGCGGCGCAGCGGCCAGCGGCCGCACAGCTTGCCCAGCAGCGGGCCGACCAGCATGCCCACGACGACGAGCAGGGACAGCAGCCCCGCCGCGGTGCCGGCGGACAGGCCCTGCCCGAGCACCAGGAACGGGTACCCCCACAGCAGCGCGAAGACGGTGCCGGAGAACTGAGTGACCAGGTGGCTGTACAGCCCGATCCGGGTGCCGGACTCGTGCCAGGCGCCGGCCACGTTCTGCCGGATCTCGGCCCAGCCGGCGACCGGGGCGACCGGGGTCCCGGGCGGCGCGTCGGCCAGTGCCGCCACCACCAGGACCGCCACCAGCACCCCGATCGCGGCGGCGCCGAGGAACGTCGTCGTCCAGCTGGTGTGGTGCAGGGCCAGCACCAGCGGGTAGGCGGCCGCGATCTGGCCGAGCTGGCCCAGGATGCCGGTGAGCTGGGTGACGACCGGGACCACCGGTCCGCGGAACCAGAGGGTGACCACCCGCAGCACGCTGATGAAGGTCATCGCGTCCCCGGCGCCGACCAGCACCCGGGCCGCGACCGCCGTCGGGACGTCGCTGGCCACCGCCAGCAGCAGCTGCCCGGCGGCCATCGTGACCGCCCCGGCCGCGATGAGCGCCTTGGAACCGAAACGGTCCAGCAGCACGCCCACGGGCACCTGCAGGCCGGCGTAGACGACCAGCTGCAGCACCAGGAACAGGCTCACCGCGGAGGCGCCGGCCGAGAACCGCTCCTGGGCGTCGACGGCGGCGACGCCCAGGGAGGCGCGCTGGAAGACGGCGACCGTGTAGGCGGCCAGCCCCACCGCCCAGACGACGTAGGCGCGGCGAGGGGTCACGTACCTGGTCTACACCGCCCGGGCCCCCCGCATTCCCGGGCACGGCAGGATCACGGTCGTGCGCGAGGAACTGGGCCGGGTCGCGGGCCCGCACGGCGAGGTGGCGCTCTGGCGGCGGACCACCGAGGACGGCGCGACGGTGACCGAGCTCGTCGTGGACGGCGTCTTCGCGATGGACGACGTGGAGACCTCCACCGAGCGTGCGCTGGCCACGGAGGCGCTGGCCCGCATCGACGGCGCCGAGCTGGCCGTGCTGGTCGGTGGGCTGGGGCTGGGCTGGACCACGGCGACGGTGCTGGCGACCCCCGGCGTGGCCGAGGTGCTGGTCGTCGAGCTCGAGGACGCGCTCATCGGGTGGGCGGTCGAGGGGCTGCTCCCGGGCCTGCGGCGGGTGGGCGACCCGCGGTTGGAACTGGTCGCCGGCGACGTCGCCGCGGCGTTCAGCCCCGACGGGTTCGACGCCGTGCTGCTCGACGTCGACAACGGCCCGGACTTCCTGGTGCACGCCTCGAACGCCGGCCTGTACTCCCCCGCGGGTCTGGCCCGGGCGCTGGGCGCTGTCCGGCCCGGCGGGGTGCTGGCGGTCTGGTCGGCCGACCCGGCACCCACCCTGCTGCACCGGCTCGCCGCGCTGCCCGGGGCCGTGGACGCCGAGCAGCTGGTGCTGCCGGTGGAGCGGGAGGGCCGGGTCTTCGAGTACGCCCTGGTGTTGGTGCGCCGATCAGCGTAAACGTCACGCACATCCGGCGTTTGGACTCGGTCACCGGGGTCACTCAAGGGGTCATGACCTCTCCCAGTGACACCAACGAGACCCGCACCTTCGCCGACCTCGGCAAGGAGATGTGGTCCTACCTGACCGGCAAGGGCGCGGCGATCAACTACGAGTTCGTCGACATGACCGTCGAGGTGCCCCGCGAGATCGGTGCCGACGCCCCCCGCGCGACCTGGAAGCTCAACGGCACGCTGCGGATCACCACCGCGGAGGGCGTCTCGCAGGGATGACGGGCCCCTCCCGGTTCGACGTCCGGGCCGACCTGGTCCTGACGGTCGACGGCCGGCAGGCCCGGCTCACCGGGGACGGCACCGACCTGACGTTGACCGCGTCGGACCCGGTCGCGCTGTGGCGCTCGGCCGCGTCGGTGCCCTGGCCGGTGGGCGTGACCGTCGGCAGCGGTCCCCGTGCCCTCGGTGGGCTCGCCGGGGCGCTGGCCGACGCCGGTCTGCACCTCGACGTCACCGGGCCCGGCGGCCGGGTGGCCGAGCTGGGTCGCGGCGTGGACTCGGGGCTGGGTCGTGGGCTGACCGGCTCCCGGGCGGTGCGCTTCGGCTCCCCCCGCACGTTGGCCGCCACCGTCGTCCGGGAGCCCGTGCCGTGGCGTCCGGTCGTCCTGGCGCTGGCCGGTCTGCTCGTCCTGCGGGCGTTGCGCCGACGCTGACCCGGGACGAGGGCGGCCGCACGCAGCACCGTGCGGCCGCCCTCACGCAGGCTCCCTCAGGCGCTGTCCTCCACCTCACGGGTCCACTCGTGCGCCGCGAGCGCCAGGTCCTCGGCGGTGACGTCCAGGGGGACGCCTCCCCCCAGGAGCCGGCCGCTCACCGGGTCCGCCCAGGCCGCCGACCCGGCCAGGTGCGCCCGCAGCAGCCTGCGGTCCTCCCGGGCGGCGTCCAGCACGAAGGACAGCTCCGGCTCGCGGAACACCAGGCCCTCGCCGACCAGGCCGTCGGGCGCCTCACCCACGGCGCGCAGCCAGGAACCCAGCCGCTGCGCCTCCCACGGGGTCAGGCACGGCTCGCGGAAGACCCAGTGCCGGCCGTCGGTCGTACGCACCTCGCCGCGCACCACGACCCAGGTGTCCGACCAGTCCGGCCGGTCCAGCTCGACCGCGCGCAGCTCCAGTGCCTGCCGGCGCAGGACGCGCAGGTCCAGCCACGCGCCGTCCCAGGAGGTCAGCCTCACCGGCCGTGCTGCTCCAGCACGGCAGCCATCGCCGGCAGCTCGAAGAACAGCGCGGTCGCCCGGGCACTCGGCTGCCCGTGGTCGGGGTCGGCGCCGGCGTCCAGCAGGGCCCGGACCGTCTGCGGGGACTGCCGGAAGACCGCCGCCGCGAGCGCGGTCTGCCCGCGGTCGTTGACCCGGTCGTGCTCCGCCCCCCGCGCCAGCAGCAGGGCCACCGTGTCGGCCCGGCCCTGGTAGGCGGCCAGCACCAGCAGGGTGTCGCCCTTGCTGGTGGTCAGGTTCGCGGGCACCCCCGCGTCCAGGTAGCCCGCCAGGTCCTCGGTGCGCCCCTCCCGGGCCATGTCGAACACCCGGCCGGCCAGCTCGATGACGCCGGGGTCGATCTCGGGGGTCTGCTCGCTCACCCCGCCGAGCCTAGGCAGCGGGTGCCCAGTGCGCGGGGTGGAGCAGCGCCCCCTCCAGCCGGGTGGCTGCGTCCCCCCGGGCGGCGTCCAGCTGCGCCTGGGTGAGGAAGAGCGTGCCGCGCAGGTCGGCGCCCTCCAGCCGGGCGCCCCGGGTGTCGGCACCGGTGACGTCGGCCAGTCTCAGGTCGGCCCGGCGCAGGTCGGCCCCCAGCAGCACCGCCCCGCGCAGGCTCGCCCCGCGCAGGTCCGCACCGGCCAGCCCGGCACCCACCAGGTCCGCTCCGCGCAGGTCACGGGGGCGGCGCACCGAGCGGCGGGCGTGCTCGCTGGCCCGGGTCAGCAGCGGGTTCACCCGCGCCCGGACGACGTCGACCGGGACCCCACGCAGCTGCTCCGGGGTGCCCTGGACCCGGCGGGACAGCTCGTCGTCGGCGTCCGCGAGGTCGGCGGCGAGCGCCGCCGGGACCTCCAGGGCGCGGGCCGCGCGGACCAGCCAGCGCAGCTCCTGCAGCGCCCGGACGACGGGGAACACCGTGGCGACCTGGTGCAGGACGGTGCGGTCCCGGCGGTCCAGGCCCGGGAAGACGGCCCGGGTGACGTGCTGCCCGGCGCCGAAGCAGTCGTAGACGGTGCACCCGGGGAACCCGCGCTCGCGCAGTACTGGGTGGATGCCGCACCGGTCGTCGGCAGCCAGGTTCGGGCAGGCGGTCTCGGCGGGCTTGTCCAGCGCGAAGTCCGCTCCCCGGGCGAACGCCGGGACGACGCAGCACAGTGCGGCGCAGGACGCGCAGTCGGCGCGCAGCGGATCGGTCACCGCCCGATCCTGCCGCCGGCCCGGCCCCGCCCCGCGCTCAGGGGGCGGCCACCCGGTCCGTCAGCCGAAGCACGTGCTCCCAGGCGTCCTCGCACGCCGCGGCCCACTCCTGCGAGGACCGGTCGAAGAACGAGTGCGGGGCACCGTCGTAGACCACCGCGTCGACGTCGGCACCGGCGTCCCGCATCCGCTGCGCCAGCTCCTGCTGCTCCTGGACCGGGGTGGCCTGGTCGGCGCCGGCGATGAGCATCACCACCGGCTTGGCGGCGCGGTCGGCGGCGTCCCCGACCAGGGCCGGGCGTCCGTAGAAGCCGGCGCAGCCGGCCAGGTCCAGGTCCCCACCGGACTGCCGCCAGGAGTGGCTGCCGCCGAAGCAGAAGCCGACGGTGACCACCGGCAGGTCCGCCCGGGTCCGGCTGCGCAGGTACTCCACGGCCGCCGTGACGTCGGCGTCCACCCCGGCCTCGGTGGTCTGCGGGACGTGGGTCTGCCAGTCGAAGTCCTCCTCCCGGGTCCCGGTGGCCGCCAGACCCGCCGTCCGGCCGAACCAGTCGATCGCGACCGCGGGCAGCCCCGCCTCGGCGAACCGCTCCGCCAAGGCCACGTAGTAGGGGTGCAGGCCGCGGATGTCGGGCAGCACCACCACGCCGACCCGCGGAGCCGCCGCCGGAGCCGCGAAGGCGGCGGAGAACGCGGTGCCGTCGGTGGCGGTCAGCGTGAGGGTGCCGCGCTCGGCGACGTCCCCGCTGCGCGGCGGTGCGGGCGGGCGGCTGTCGTGGTCGTGGCACATGCCTGCTTCCTACCCCCGGACGACGCCTCCCGCCCGGCCGGGTCGGGGCCGACCCGGGGGCTCCACGACGACGCAACCGGTGCCTGCCGGACACCGGCCCGGGACGCCCGCACCCGTCTCACAGGCGAGATACGGTCCCAGTCGATGTCCCTCACCGAAGAAGCCACCGGTCAGTCCCTCCGCCAGATCGGCGCCCTCGTGCGCGACGCCCGGCGCCACCACGGGCTGACCCAGACCCAGCTCGGCGAGCGGCTGGGCACCAGCCAGAGCGCCATCGCCCGGATCGAGCAGGGCAACCAGAACCTGACCCTGGAGCTGCTGGGCCGGCTCTCCGCGGCCCTGGACAGCGAGCTGATCTCCGTGGGCCCCGGCAGCAGCCCCGCCGGTCCCACCCACCTGCGCGTCACCGGCGGCCGCCCGCTGGCCGGCTCGGTCACCGTCAAGTCCAGCAAGAACGCCGCCGTCGCCCTGCTGTGCGCCTCGCTGCTCAACCGCGGGACGACGACGCTGCGCAACGTGGCCCGGATCGTCGAGGTCGAGCGCATCCTGGACGTGCTGCGCTCCATCGGCGTCGTCGCCACCTGGGACGACGCCGGCCGCGACCTGACCATCGTCGTCCCCGAGCAGCTGGTCCTGGCCGCCATCGACGCCGACGCCGCCCGCCGGACCCGCAGCATCATCATGTTCCTGGGCCCGCTCATCCACCGGGAGCCCGACTTCCGGCTGCCCTACGCCGGCGGATGCGACCTGGGCACCCGCACCATCGAGCCGCACATGATCGCGCTGCGGCACTTCGGGCTGGAGATCGAGGCGCACGCCGGGGAGTACCAGGCCACCGTCACCGAGCCCGAGGCCCGCGACCGCACGATCGTGCTCACCGAGCGCGGGGACACCGTCACCGAGAACGCCCTGCTGGCCGCCGCCCGGCACGACGGGCGCACCACGATCCGCAACGCCAGCTCCAACTACATGGTCCAGGACCTGTGCCTGTACCTGGAGCTGCTCGGCGTCCGGATCGACGGCTTCGGCACCACCACCCTGGTCGTGCACGGGCGCACCGTGCTCGACGCCGAGGTCGACTACACACCCTCCGAGGACCCGGTCGAGGCCATGAGCCTGCTCACTGCCGGCATCGTCACCGGCTCCGAGCTGACCGTGTGCCGCGCGCCGATCGAGTTCCTGGAGATCGAGCTGGCCATCCTCGGGGAGATGGGACTGCGCTACGACCTCTCCGCGGAGTACCCGGCCGACAACGGCCGCACCCGGCTGGTGGACGTCACCATCCACCCCTCGGAGCTCAAGGCGCCC
Source organism: Klenkia sp. AC732 (assembly GCF_979256525.1). NCBI lineage: Bacteria > Bacillati > Actinomycetota > Actinomycetes > Geodermatophilales > Geodermatophilaceae > Klenkia > Klenkia sp. AC732. The sequence goes on from NZ_CEEDOS010000037.1 coordinate 23,956, forward strand.
ATCGACAAGGTGCACCCGATGCCCTTCCCGGGCCTCAACATCGACAACCTGCCGTTCTTCGCCGTCATCGCGGCGACCGCGACCGGCGGCACCCTGATCCACGACTGGGTCTACGACAACCGCGCGATCCACCTGTCCGACCTGACCCGGCTGGGCGCCGACGTCCGGCTGCTGGACCCGCACCGGGTGCTGGTCACCGGGCCCACCCGCTGGTCCGGGGCCGAGATCGTGTGCCCGCCCGCACTGCGCCCGGCGGTCTGCATCCTGCTGGCCATGCTCGCGGCCAAGGGGGACTCGGTGCTGCGCAACGTGGACATCATCGCCCGCGGCTACGAGCACCTGTACGAGCGGCTGGTCGAGATGGGCGCCCAGATCGAGGTCTTCCACTGAGCACTCACCAGCCGAGCCCGCACGGGCTGAGCACCTGCACGAGCTGAGCGCCGACCGACCGGCCGACGGGACCCACTGGGGTCCCGTCGGCCCGGACGGGGGTCAGACGGCCATGTCGGACAACCAGGTCTGCACGGGCCGCGGCGAGAGCCCCAGGCGGCGCTGTGCCGAGAGCTCCTCGGGTACGACGTCGCCGGGCTGACCCAGCCGCCAGGCGTAGGCCTCGATGACCGGTCGCGAGCCGGCCTCGCCGAACAGCGGGATGATCATCTCGCCGAACGCCGCCGGGGTGATGCTCTCGAAGACCACCTCGCGGCCGAGGTGGGCGGCGAAGTCCGCGGCGAGGTCGCTCCCGACCTGCCCGGGGAGCGCGCCCACCCGCACGACGCCGGTGGTGTCGTCGTTCAGCAGCCGGAGGGCGACCTGGGCGACGTCGAGGTGCGAGGACCAGGAGATGGCGTAGTCCGTACGCATCGGGTAGCGCAGGACGCCGTCGTCCCGGATGCCCTGCACGACGGGGGGCAGGAGCAGGTTCTCCAGGTACATGACCGGTGCGAGGACCGCGTGCGAGACGCCGCTGGCTCCCAGACCGTCGATCAGGACGTCGAGGGGTGTCGGTGCGCCGGCGGCACCGAAGGGGTAGCCGCTCGTGGAGACCACGACCCGGGCGGGCCGGGCCCGCTCCACCGCAACGGCGATGGCCCGGGCGTAGGCCATCTGCTGGTCCGGGGACCCCAACGGCAGGTGAACGAAGACGCCCGCAGCACCCCGGTAGGCAGCGGCGAGCGAGTCGGGGTCCTCGTTGTCGATGCCCACGGCCGGTGCGCCGGACACCCTGCTGACGTCTCGGACCGCGGCCGCGGCGGAGTGCCCGGCCGCGGTGAGGGCGGCGAGGACGGGGGCTCCCTGAGCGCCTGTGGCGCCGTGCACGATGTAGGTCATGGCCCATTGGTGCACGGCTTGCCCCAGTCACATCAAGTGCACTGAAGGGCGGAATCGACCCCGGGGGTGGAGGAAGACGAATGTCACACGGTCATCGGCCGGCGGTCCGCAGCCCGCATGCGACCTCGACCCCCACGGAGGTGCTCGGTCCGCCGTTGGTGCGCAAGGCGCACTACCGTGGGCACGTGGACGACGACCTCTGCCTCCCCGAGTGCGGGATCGCCCGGTTCCTGACCCTGCTCGACGGTCCCTGGGCGACGCTGATCATCCGGGAGCTCATGCACGGCCCGCGGCGGTTCACCGAGCTGCGGGACCAGCTCCCGGGCATCAGCGGGCACACCCTGACCAACCGGCTGCGCAGGTTCACCGCCCACGGCCTGGTCACCCGGACCGCCTACGCCGAGATCCCGCCGCGCGTGGTGTACGAGCTGACCCCCATCGGCCAGGAGCTGCGGCCCGTGCTGACCGCGATGAACGCCTGGGCCCTGTCGGTCCCGGAGAGCACCTTCCGCCCGGAGGTCGGCGCCCCCGCCTGACGGCGGCGCCCGGGCGACCGACCCGGGCACGGGTGCCCTACCGGGTCAGCAGCACCGCGACGCCGGCGCACGCGACCGACCACAGGACGCTGGTCAGGGTGCCGATGATGAAGCGCTCGGCGGCCGCCGACGCCTTCAGCTCGGCGAAGCGGCCCAGGCCCTTCACCGCCAGCACCACCGGCAGCCCCTCGGGCCAGCCGGCCAGCAGCGTGGCGGCCACCGCCACCCGCTCGAGCACCCCGATCCAGGCCCCACCGCGCAGCACCTCCGGGTCGCCCACTCCCCCGGCCGCCGACGCCCGGGTCGGGTCGGCGGCGGTGAGCACTGCCGTGGCCACCGGGCCGCCCCCCAGGCCCGCGGCCAGCACCGCGACCACCGCCCCGGCTGCGGCGACCCCGTCACCGGCCGGTCCGGCGCCCCAGGCCAGCGTGGCGCTCACGGCCAGCAGGGCGACCAGCGAGAGCGCACCCCACGGACGGCGCCCCCGCTCCCGGCGGCCCAGCAGCACGACCCCGCCCAGCAGCGGGGTCAGCCCCAGCGCCACCAACGCGAGCACCGTCACGCCCGTCCCCGACCCACGGCGCGGCGCAGCAGGCGGGCCAACGGGAGGTGCAGGTCGCGCTCGGTCTCCCAGAGCCCCGCGGCCAGCCGCTGCCCGACCGCCTGCCGGCTGACCCCCAGCTCGGTGGCGGTCTCGGCCTGGGTGCGCCCGGCCTCGACCAGGTCGACGGCCTCCCACGCCTGGGGGCTGCGCCGCTGCACCAGCACGGTGAGCGCGGTGGCCACGGCCTGCGCGTCGGCGGCGGCCTCGGCGTCCTCACCGCGGACGGCGACCCGTGAGGGGCGCTGCTTGGCGGCGTCGACAGCGCGGCGGGCGCGCAGGAACGCCGACCCCGTGGCCGCCCGGGTGGACTCCGGCAGCGGGGTGGCGACCGGCCCGGCGCCGATGCCGATGCTCCACCCGCCGTCCCGGACCAGCCGGGCCAGCACGGACACCACCACGTGCGGGTCGTCGAGGACGCCCTGGAACTCGTCGCCGGCGGTCCGCTCGAAGCCGAGCACCACGGGCACGTCGGCCAGGGCGGCGAGCACCCCGGCGACCCGGTCGGCACCCCGACGGCTGTCGCGCTGGTCGACGGTCATGACGTACGGCACCAGGAAAGGATGACAGCTTGCCTCGAGCGGAGCAAGGCCTGTGCCTTGGCGGCCACCGACGTCGCAGGCTCAGCCGGCGTCGGCCTCGGGCGGGAACCCACCCGTGGCGACCGGCCCCCAGCGGACCGGCGTCACCCGGATCAGCGACTTGCCCTGACGCACCATGGCCTCGCGGTACTCGTCCCAGTCCGGGTGCTCGCCGCTGATCGAGCGGAAGTACTCGACCAGGGGCTCCACGGACTCGGGCAGGTCCAGCACCTCGGCGGTGCCGTCGACCTGGACCCAGGGGCCGTCGAAGTCGTCGGAGAGCACCACCACGGTGACCCGTCCGTCGCGCTTGGCGTTCCTCGTCTTCGCCCGCTGCGGGTAGGTCGACACCACGATCCGGCCCTCGCTGTCCACCCCGCAGCTGACCGGGGAGATCTGCGGCTCCCCGTCGGCGCGGCGGGTCATCAGCAGGGCCTTGTGACGCGGGCGCAGGAAGGCGAGGAGGCCGTCGCGGTCGACCCGGTCGGCGGTGGCGGTCTTCGGCATGGCGTCGACGCTACGACGAGGGTCCGACAGCCGCCCCACCGTGGGCCCCGCCACCTCCGGGGGGCGTCCGCGTGTGCGGGTCCCCGGTCTGTGTTGGGATTCCGGCATGGCCGACGCACAGCACGACGACGAGAGCGTCGACCCGGCAGGGTCAGCGGAGCACACGGGGTCCGCCCACACGGGGTCCGCCCACACCGGATCCACCAAGGTCCCCCCGGCGGACTTCCACGACGACTCCGGCGAGCCGCCCTCGGAGACCACCGCACCGGCCCCGTCCCCCGAGCGCTCGGCCCGGCTGAGCGCGGCCACCCGGGTGATGGCCACCTTCTCCTGGCGCCTGCTGCTGATCACCGGGGCGGTCGTCGTGGTGGGCTACGTGCTCGGGGTGCTGTGGGCCCCGGTCCTGCTCCCCGTCGTGCTGGGCCTGCTGTTCTCCACCGTCATGTGGCCGCTGGCCAAGCTGCTGCGCCGGGCCAAGTTCCCGCCCGCGCTGGCCGCGCTCACCACCGTCGTGCTCTTCCTGGCCGCCTTCGTCGGCATCATCGCCGCCATCGCACCGCCCGTCGTCTCCCAGGTGAACGAGCTCGCCGACGGGGTCAGCTCGGGCCTGCAGAGCGTCCAGGACTGGCTGTCCGGCCCGCCGTTCGACCTGGGCGAGGAGCAGATCGGCAGCTACGTCGACCAGGCCATCAACCAGCTGCAGTCCAGCGCGGGCGACATCGCCAACTTCGCACTCACCGGCGCCAGCGCGATCGGCACGGGCGTCGTGAACCTGGTGCTGGCCCTGGTGCTGACCTTCTTCTTCCTCAAGGACGGCCCCCGCTTCCTGCCCTGGCTGGCCGCGCAGACCGGCCCCCGGGCGGCCCCGCACGTCGCCGAGCTGTCCCACCAGAGCTGGCGCACCCTGTCGGAGTTCATCCGGCAGCAGGCACTGGTCGGCTTCATCGACGCCGCCGGCATCGGGCTGGGGCTGCTCGTCCTCGGCGTCCCGCTGGTGCTCCCGCTGGCCGTGATCACCTTCTTCGCCGCGTTCATCCCGATCATCGGTGCCTTCGTCGCCGGCGGCTTCGCCGTCCTCATCGCCCTGGTGAGCAACGGGTTCGGCACCGCACTGTGGGTGCTGGTCGTCGTCGTCCTGGTGCAGCAGATCGAGGGCAACGTCCTGCAGCCGATCCTGCAGGGCCGCGGGCTCAAGCTGCACGCCGGCGTCGTGATCCTGGCGGTCACGGCGGGGTCCAGCCTGGCCGGCATCATCGGCGCGTTCCTCGCCGTCCCCGTCGCCGCGCTGATCGCGGTGGGCTACCGCTACGCCCGCGACCAGCTCGACGGCCGGCACCCCGAACGCGACGAGGAGGGCCGGGTGCCCGAGATCGTCGGGGACGCCGACGGCGCCCGGCTCACCATGAGCAAGGCACCCGTCCAGGACTGAGGACGGCGCCGGCTCAGCGGGGCCGGCGCACCCGGACCGGCCCGCGGGCGGTGGCGACGTCGACCACCTCACCCCGCTGGGTCACCTGCACCTCGCCCCGCGCCGCCAGCCGCCCGGCGGCCGCCCGGGCGGCGGGCATGAGGTCCCGCCAGTCGTCCGGGGAGAGCGCGCGCGCCGCGTCCGAGGGGCAGATGGACGACGTCGACGCGCGGGCGTCCAGCAGCTCGCCGATGGTCCGCTCCAGCGCGGCGTCGGGGGTCTCGCTCACCCCGTGAGCGTCACCCTCCCCCGTCCGGGGCGCCAGCGGGGGCACCATGGGAATGCCCCGGGTCCTCCCGGGGCTGCAGGGACAGACCGTCGTACCCCAGGAGGGACCCCACCGTGCCGCTGAGTCCCGAGGACCTCGTCGAGCTCACGCCCCAGGCGCAGCTGCTCGTCGAGCGCACCGCCGCCGACGAGCTCGTGCTGGTGCACGACCTGGCCGGGGAGTTCGACGCCGCGCACGCCGGCGCGCTGGCGGGGTCGCACCTGCTGGCCAGCCTGCCGCACGAGGTCGTGGCCCGCTTCGACGCCGACGCGCTGGTGGACTACCGGGGCCACCGGCCGCGGATCACCTTCTCCGGTGACCACTACGAGTCCTTCGCGGCCCCGGAGATCACGCTGTACTCCGTCGAGGACGACAGCGGCACGCCGTTCCTGCTGCTGCACGGCACCGAGCCGGACTTCGCCTGGGAGCGCTTCGCGCAGTCCGTGCTGGGCCTGGTCGAGCAGCTCGGGGTCACCCGGATGGTGATGCTGCAGGCCATCCCGATGCCGGTGCCGCACACCCGGCCGGTCACGGTCACCGCGCACGCCACGCGCCGGGAGCTGATCGCCACCTACCCCGTGTACTGGGGCGAGATGCGCATCCCGGGCAGCGCCGGTGCCCTGCTGGAGCTGCGGGCCGGGGAGGCCGGGGTGGACGCCCTGGGCATCGCCGCCCACGTGCCGCACTACCTGGCCCAGGCCACCTACCCCGCGGCCTCGCTGACGCTGCTGGAGCACCTGGAGACGCTGTCGGGGCTCACCCTGCCCACCGAGGCGCTCGCCGAGGCCGCGCAGGCCAACCGCACCGAGATCGACGAGCAGATCGGCCGCTCGGAGGAGAACACCGCGGTGGTGGCCCAGCTGGAGGCGCAGTTCGACAGCTTCTCCGCCGCCCGGGAGGGCACCGGCCTGCTGGGCTCCTCGGGCGAGGTGCCCACCGGTGACGAGCTGGGCGACCAGATCGAGGCGTTCCTGGCCGAGCAGGACCGTCGGGGCAACCGCGGCGACTGAGCCGCGGCCGCCCGTCCGGGGCCCTGGCGGACCGCTCAGTCGCGGGCGCGGGTGAGGGCGAAGGCCAGCGCACCGGCGACCCCGACGGCGGCGAAGACGTAGAACCCCCACGGGAACGCGATCCCGGCCCCGAGCAGCGCCCCGCCGATGAGCGGGCCGGAGATCGCCCCCACCCGGCCGACACCGGCCGACCAGCCCAGCGCGGTGGCCCGCACGTGCGGCGGGTGGTTGGAGCTGGTGAACGCGTAGACCAGCACCTGGGCGCTGAACACGAAGCAGCCGGTCAGGAAGACCATCGCGTAGATCCCGGCGAGGGGCAGCCGGATCGACAACAGCGCCAGGAACACCGCGCCGGCGGCGAACCAGGCCATCCCGGCCCGCCGGGAGCCGATCCGGTCGGCCACCTGGCCGGCGACCAACAGCCCGGCGACGGCGCCCAGGTTCAGCGCCAGCAGGAAGGCCAGCGCGGCGCCCAGGTCGTAGCCTGCCTCGCGCATGATGGTGGGCAGCCAGCTGTTGAGCCCGTAGACCAGCAGCAGGCCCATGAACGAGGTGACGCCGATGGCCAGCGTCGTCCTGCGGTACGCCGGGGAGAACAGCGTGCGCACCGTCGTCCCGGCCGAGGTCGGCTCGGGCGCGGCCGTCGGGTCCTCCAGCGCCAGGCCGTACGCCGAGGCGACCTGCTCGGCCTCGGCCCGCCGGCCGTGCGCGACCAGGTAGGACGGCGACTCCGGCAGGTGCGCGACCATCAGCGGCACGAGCACCAGGGCCGGCAGTGCACCGATGACGAACATCCAGCGCCAGCCGATCGGCTCGACGACCACGATCGCCAGCGCGGCGGTCGCCACGGCGCCCACGTGGTAGCCGGTCATCACGGTGGTGGTGGCCCGCCCGGCCCGCCGGGAGAACTCGTTGACCAGCGCGATCGCCGTCGGCAGGCAGCCGCCCAGCCCGATCCCGGCGAGGAAGCGCAGGCCGCCGAACACCCAGGCGTTCGGCGCCGCGGCACAGGCCAGGGTGAGCAACGAGAACGCGATCACCGCACCGATGAGCGCCTTGCGCCGCCCGACCACGTCGGTGAGCGCGCCGATGGACAGCGCCCCGATCGTCATGCCGACCAGCCCGGCGGTGATGACGGCGGTCGCGCCGGCCGCCGTCAGCCCCCAGACCTCCGGCGTCTGCAGGGTGGGGACGACGGTGCCGACCACGACGAGGTCGAACCCGTCGAGCAGCACGGCGACCCAGCAGAGCGGGGCCACCCAGCCGGCGGCCCGGGTGACCGCGCCGGGCGCGGTACGGGTGGGAGTGGACACGGGTCCTCCAGACGTCGACGCTGACCCGCCGACCCTGGGCCCCCGCTGTGCGTCCCGCCAGTCCGCGCTTCCGCTGACCGGGAACGTGCAGCCGGGCAGTTCAGGCGAAGACGATGGTCTTCGCGCCGTCCACGATGACCCGGTCCTCGACGTGCCAGGTCACGGCCTGGGCGAGCACCTGGCGCTCGACGTAGCGGCCCACCCGGCGCATGTCCTCGACGGTGGCGCGGTGGTCGATCCGGGCCACCTCCTGCTCGATGATCGGCCCGGCGTCGAGTTCGGCGGTCACGTAGTGCGCGGTGGCGCCGATCAGCTTCACGCCCCGGTCGGCGGCGGCCTGGTAGGGGTTCGCGCCGACGAAGGCCGGCAGGAAGCTGTGGTGGATGTTGATCAGCCGCTCCGGGAACCGGGCGCAGAACCCCGGCGACACGATCTGCATGTAGCGGGCCAGCACCACGAGGTCGCAGTCCCCGACCAGCTCCAGTGCGCGGGCCTCGGCCTCGGCCTTGGTCGCTGGGGTCACCGGCACGTGGTGGAACGGGACGCCGTGCGCGGCCGCCACCGGCTCGAGGTCGGGGTGGTTGGAGATGACCACGGCGATCTCGGCGCGCAGGTCACCGGCGGAGACCCGGTAGAGCAGCTCCTGCAGCACGTGGTCGGTCTTCGACACGAACACCGCCAGCCGGGGCCGCTCGTCGGCCAGCACCAGCCGCCAGGTCAGCTGCCACTCCCCCGCCAGGGCAGTCAGCTGGGCCTCCAGCTCCGCGCGGCGGACAGCCAGGTCGGCCAGCACGAACTCCAGCCGCAGGGTGAACGTGCCCCCGGAGGGGTCCGAGCTGTGCTGCTGGGAGTCGGTGATGTTCGCGCCGGCGTCGGCCATCAGCCGGGACAGCACGGCCACGATGCCCGGGCGGTCGGGGCAGCGGACGACGAGACGGCCGAGATCGGTCAGGGAGGGAGCGGACACGGCTGGACATCCTCCCAGGTGGCCGGGCCGACGGGGCGCTCAGGCCGGGGCGCCGGTCAGGGCAGGTCGGCCCGGTGCCGGTCTCCGACGTCGAACAGGTCGCCGAGCTGCTCGACCCGGTCCAGCACGGCCGCGGTGTCGAAGACCAGCGAGGCCGCGTCGTCGAGCTCCTCCCAGGTCACCGGCGTGGACACCGTCGCACCGGCCCGGGCCCGCAGCGAGTAGGGCGCGACCGTCGTCTTGGCCGTGTTGTTCTGGCTCCAGTCGACCAGCACCTTCCCGGGCCGCAGCACCTTCTCCATCCGCCAGACGACCTCGTCGGGGGTCTCCTCGGTCAGCGCCTGGGCCAGCGCCTTGGCGTACCGCGAGGGGTGGTCGGGGTCGGTGCAGCGGACCGGCGCGTAGACCTGCAGCCCCTTGGAACCCGAGGTCTTCACCACCGGGTCCAGGCCGTCGTCCACCAGCCGTTCGCGCAACCGCAGCGCCAGGGCGGCGCACTCGGCCACGCCGGTGCCCGGCCCCGGGTCCAGGTCGAGCACCAGCAGGTCGGGCAGCTGCGGCACGCCGTCCTCGTCGACCCGCCACTGCGGGACGTGCAGCTCCAGCGCGGCCAGGTTCGCCGACCAGGCCAGGTCGGGGACGTCGGTGAGCAGCACCATGTCCAGCGTCTCGCGGTCCTTGGTGGACCCCGGCGCCGGCACCACGACGTGCCGCACCCAGGCCGGGGCGTGCCGGGCGTTGTTCTTCTCGAAGAACGAGGCGCCCTCGACCCCGTGCGGCCAGCGGGTGAAGGTGACCGGCCGGCCGGCCAGGTGCGGCAGCAGCACCGGTGCGACCTGCACGTAGTACTGGATCACCTCGGCCTTGGTGAAGCCGACCTCCGGGTACAGCACCTTGTCCAGGTTGGAGACCTCGAGCTGCCGGCCCGCGATGGACACCCGCTGGCGGCTCACTCCGGCGCCACCTCGGCCGGCGCCACGTCCTCGCGCAGCCCGCGCCAGGCGGGGTGCCGCAGGTGGCCGTCGCCGGTCCACCCCGCGAACACCACCTCGCCCACCAGCTCGGGCTCCACCCAGTGCGCCTCGCGGACGACGTCGGCGGGCACCTCCCCGGCGAACGGGGACGTCGACCGGGCGGCGACCTGACCGGCGAGCTCGCGCAGCGCGCGGTCGGTGAAGCCGGTGCCCACCCGCCCGGCGTAGCGCAGGCCCGCCGGCCCCTGCACCCCGACCAGCAGCGAGCCGATGCCGCCGGCGCGGCGCCCGTTGCCCGGGCGCCAGCCGCCGACCACCACCGACTGGTGCTGCACGTTCTTGATCTTCAGCCACTCCGGGCCCCGGCCCCCGGGCCGGTACGGGGAAGCCAGCCGCTTGGCGACCACGCCCTCCAGCCCGTGCTCCCGGCTGGCCGCCTGCACCCCGGCACCGTCGGTGTCGAACCACGGGGTCGGGGACCACCGCCGGGCCGTGGGCTCGAGGGTGTCCAGCAGCTCCCGGCGCTCCCGGTAGGGCCGGTCCAGCAGCGAGGTCCCGTCCAGCGCCAACAGGTCGAACACGAAGTAGGACGCCGGCACCCTCCGCGCGGTGCGGGCGACTTCCGGGCCGGTGAGGTGCATGCGCTGCTGGAGCAGCCCGAAGTCCGGCCGGCCGAGAGCGTCCAGGGCCACCACCTCGCCGTCCAGGACCGCGTCCCGGTCGGCCAGCGACGCCGGCAGCGCGGCCAGCTCGGGGTAGCGCTGCGTCACGTCGGTGCCGCTGCGGGCCCGGAGCCGGAGCTGCCCGCCGGCGACGTGGGCCAGCACCCGCACGCCGTCCCACTTGAACTCGTAGGCCCAGCCGTCGTCGGTGGCCGGCAGCTCCCCGGCCACCGCCAGCATCGGCCGCGTGCCCTCGTCGACCACCTCAGGCGGACTTGGACGCGGCGGCCTTCTCGGCCGGGGCCTTCTTGGCCGGGGCCTTCTTGGCCGGGGCCTTCTTGGCCGGCGCGGCCTTCTTCGCCGCGGCCTTCTTCGCGGGTGCCTTCTTCGCGGGTGCCCTCTCCGCCGGGGCCTCCTCCGCGGACGCGTCGGCACCGTCGTCGGCGGCGGGCTTCTTGCCGGCCTTCTCCACGCTGCGCCGCAGCGCGCTCATGAGGTCGACCACCGAGCCGTCGTCCTCGTCCTCCGCGGACTCCTCGGGACGGACGACGTCGCCACCGGCCTGCTTGGCCTCCAGCAGCGCCGCCATCGCCTCCTTGTAGTCGTCGGTGAACGCCGTCGGGTCGAAGGTGCCGCTCATGGTGGAGATCAGCGACTCGGCCATGGCCAGCTCGGCCGGCTTGGCGGTGACGTCCTCGTCCAGGAACCCGAACTCCGGTGCCCGGATCTCGTCGGGCCAGCGCATGGTGTGCAGCACCAGGACGCCGTCCCGGACCCGCAGCGCCGCCAGCGACTCGCGCTGCCGGATGGCGATCTTGGTGATCGCGACCTGGCCGGCGTTCTCCAGCGCGGAGCGCAACAGCACGTAGGGGCGGGTCGCGGTGCCCTCGGGCTCCAGGTAGTAGGTCTTCTCGAAGTGCACCGGGTCGATCTCGGACTGGTCGACGAACTGCAGCACCTCGATCTCGTGCTTGCTGCCCAGCGGGAGCTCGTCCATGTCGGCGTCGGTGAGCACGACCAGCTGGCCGCCGGGCAGCTCGTAGCCCTTGGCGATGTCCCGGTACTCGATCTCCTCGCCGTCCACCGAGCAGACCCGGCGGTACTTCACCCGGCCGCCGTCGGTGGCGTGCACCTGGTGGAACTTCACGTCGTGGTCCTCGGTGGCCGAGTACAGCTTCACCGCGATCGAGACCAGCCCGAAGGAGACCGCACCACGCCAGATCGACCGCACGGTCGCCTCCTCGCTCACCGCGCGCCCCGCACGGGCGCGCAAGATCACAGGGTAGGGGCGGTCCGGGCCCTGCGGCAGCCCGAGACCACCCCGGAGGGGTCAGTCCCCCGTCGCTGCGGACTGCAGCCGGTCGTAGAGGAACTGGCCCACGTCGGCGCCGGCGACCGTGGTCATCACCAGCCCGGCCAGCCGGGTGGCCCGCGGCGCGGCGACCCAGGAGAGCACGAAGCCGGTGCCGATCCACTGGGCCAGGCAGAAGGGGCAGGTGACCAGCTCGCCGACGGCGTGCTTCCACCCCCCGTGCTCGCGGATCTCCTCGGCGACCTCGGCCTCGCCGGACGTGCCCCGGTAGCTGGTGAACGGTGCCCGCAGCGGGCTGGTGATCGGGTCCTTGGCGACGGTGCGAGCCAGCCGGAACGTGGCCACGGTGAGCAGCAGCGCATCGCCGACCGGGATCCGGTCGGGCAGCGGGCGACCCGAGGCGCGCACCGCGGCCGCGCCGGCCGCGGTCACGGCGCCGTAGACGCCCATGGCCCCGAGCAGACCGCCCAGGGGGCGCTGCCCGCCGTGCGCGTAGTCGCGCTGCTGCGCGCGGGCCCAGTCGGTGACGGTGGAGGTGACGGACATGCTGGGCCGCTACCCCTCGTCCCCGGGTGGACACCGGGTGCATGCCAGCGGCGCTGCCGGGTAGGGCAGCAGCTGATCAGCTGCATCTGCACCGACGGAGGACACACCCATGACCCAGCCCGAGGGCCAGACCGCCCGCGACGTGTTCCCCGAGGACGACGGCATCCCCGAGATCGCCGACGACACCCCCGAGGCCGCCGCGGCCGAGGACCCCCAGTTCGCCCCCGAGATGGGCGCCGAGCGCGCCAACGCCAGCGTCGACTTCGGCACCACCGCCGCCGAGCAGTCCGAGGGCGAGTCCCTCGACGGCCGCCTGGACCGCGAGGTCCCCGACGTCGACGTCGACCCCGGCGTGCGCCCGGCGGAGGACCCCGACCACACCGCCCCCCAGCTGGACCAGGACGCCGACGCCGACCCGCTGGACGACTCCGGCACCGACACCGTCGGTGACGACGTCCTCGCCTCCGACACCGGCGCCATCGGTGGCGACGGCCCCGAGGAGCAGGCCGTCCACCCCGTCGCGGACTGACCGCACCTCCCCCGCGCGCCCGTCCCGCCGCACCCCTCCCGCACGAGTTGTGGGAGGGGTGCGCCTGTGTCTAGGGTCGCCGCGGCGGTTGAGCAGCCAGCTGCCGAAGGACGTCCGGGCGTCGCCCGGGCGAACCGCCCGACTTCTCGGACTCCCCACCAGGGCCGAGGAGTCGGACGCCACCACGACCGGTACGTTGTGGTGGCTGATGCGTGCCCGTCGGGCTCGCTGCTGAGAGGAGCTGCAGTCCGTGACCTCATCTGACCTGCCCGCCGAGGGACAGCGCGACGCGTCGGCTCCCACCGACACCGCCGACGCTCCCTTCGACGACGTCATCACCCTGTCGACGTCCACGGACGCCGACGGTGGCGTCACGGTGACGGTCGTCGGCGAGGTGGACACCTTCACCGCTCCCGTGCTCCGCGCCAGCCTGGACACCCAGCTGGAGCAGCAGCCGTCCGAGCTGGTCATCGACCTGTGCGGCGTCCAGTTCCTGGGCTCCGCCGGTCTGGCCGTGCTGGTGGAGACCCAGAAGTCCGCGCGCTCCCGCGACGTGGGGCTCAAGCTCGTCGCCTCCACCCGGGCGGTCACCCGCCCGCTGGAGGTCACCGGCCTCATCGACCTGTTCACCATCGTGGACGGCAACGGCGCCAAGTAGCGCACCGCGACGACGGGCGCCCCACCAGCCGGTGGGGCGCCCGTCGTCGTCTGCGGGACCTGCTCTGCCGGTCTCAGGCCGACAGCAGCTGGCAGACGCCCAGCTCGATCCGACGTTGGCGCTCCCGGTCGTCCTGCGCGCCGGCCGCCTCCGCCAGCGCCTCCGCGATCGTCTCGCCGTGCTCGAACCGGTCCACCACCCGCGGGTCGACGTAGCTCTGCTTGCACACCGTCGGGGTGTTGCCCAACTGGTCCGACACCGCCACGTAGGCAGACCGCAGCGCCTTCTGCCGCCCGGTCCGCGACCTCGGCGGCTCCTGCTCGGCCAACAGCACGGCCATCAGCACGGTGGCGTTCCAGGTGCGGAAGTCCTTGGCGGTGATCTCCGCCCCGGAGACCTCCTTGAGGTAGGCGTTCACCTCGTCGCTGGTGACGTCGTGCCAGCCGCCGTCGTCGTCCTGCCAGGCCAACAGCTCCTCACCGGTGTCCGCGGGCCGCTCCAGCAGCTGCCGGACGACGGTGGCGGTGGGGGCGTCGGTCACCTCGATCTCGCGCTGCTTGCCGCCCTTGGCCAGGTAGTGGAAGGCCACGGTCGTGCCGCGGACCTCGACGTGCTCCCGGCGCAACGTCGCCAGCCCGTAGGTGCCGTTGTCCTCGGCGTACTGCTCGCTGCCCACCCGGAAGGCGCCCAGGTCCAGCAGCCGCACACCGGCGGCCAGCACCCGTTCCCGGGTCAGCCCGCGCCGGCGCAGTGCCGCGGCCACCTCGTCGCGGACGTCGGGCAGCTGGTGGCTGATCTCCAGCACCCGCTCGTGCTTGGCGGCGTCCCGCTTGACCCGCCACTCGTCGTGGTACCGGTACTGCCGCCGTCCGGCAGCGTCGGTGCCGACGGCCTGGATGTGGCCGTTGGGCCAGGGACAGATCCACACGTCACGCCAGGCCGGCGGGATCGCCAGGGACCGGAGCCGGTCGGCCCGCTCGTCCCGGATGAGCGAGCCGTCCTCGTCGTAGAACGCCCAGCCCCGTCCGGCCCGCCGACGGGTCCAGCCCGCCCGGTGCACGTCGCTGCGCCGCAGTCTCACCCGCCCTCGGGTGCGCAACGGACGCGGCGTCCAAACCAGCTCACCGGACGACGTCGTCCGGTCGGGTCAGAGGAGGACGGCCACCGCAGGGACGCCGGCCAGGTCCAGCACGTGCCGGACCATCGACCCCGTCGGGGCACACACCTCGAGCTCCCAGCCCTCGCCGTGCCCGACCCGGCCGATCTCCAGCACCACCGACACCGCGGCCGAGCTGAGCTCGGTGACCCCGCGCAGGTCCAGCCGGGCCGGCACCGCGCCACCGCGGGAGGCCTCCAGCAGCCGGATCCGCAGCCCGGGGGCCGCCGCGGTGTCCAGGGCACCGGTGACGGTGACCGTCGGGATGCCGCCGCTGCGGTCCACCACGGCGGCGTCGACCCCGTCGGTCTCCTCCGGGACGTCGTCGAGCAGTCCGCGCAACGGCACCCGCAGGGTCACCGTGGTGCCCCCGGCAGCGGCGTCGACCACCACGTCGCTGCTGAGCTGGCGCATGATCAGCAGCCCCCGGCCGCGGTCGCCGGGGTCCTCGTCCGGGGTGCGCCAGTGGCCGGCGTCCCGGACGACGACGGTCAGCGTGCCGTCGTCGTCGGCCCGGGCGTCCAGCCAGAGCCGGCCCGGGGCGTCGGCGGGGTAGGCGTGCTCGACGGAGTTGGCGCAGGCCTCCCCCACCGCGACCTGCACGGCCACCACCTCCTGGGCGCCCAGACCCACCGCGGCCAGCCAGGCGCCCAGGGCCCGGCGGACGGCGGGCAGCGAGCTCGGCACGGCGAGCAGGTCCAGGTGCACCGGGCGCACGGCGCCCGAGCGGCGCACCGCGAGGACCGCGACGTCGTCGTCGGCCCCGGTGGCGGGCAGCACCGCGCCCGCGACCCGGCCGGCCAGGCCCGACTCGTCCTCGCCGTCCCGCAGCGCCGTCACGGCGGCCGCGGACAGCGCGGCCCAGCAGTCCTCGGGCGTGCGGTCGGGGACGTGCAGCGCCCCGTCGGAGACCAGGACCAGGGCGCCGTCCTCGGCCAGCCGTGCCGTGTGGACCTGCACCGGCTCGGCGTACCGGGAGCCCAGCGGCGGGCGCGGGTCGGCGGTCAGCCGCTCCACCGAGCCGTCGGGGCGCGCCAGGAACGGCGGCGGGTGCCCGGCCGCGGCCCACCACAGCTCCCCGGTGCCGGCGTCCAGCAGCACGTGGCACAGCGAGGACCCCCGGACGTCGTCCATGTCGACGGCCAGGGCCTCCAGCGCCCCCAGCACGGCGGCCGGGCCGGGGTCGCGGCGCACCTCGGCCAGCCAGGCGCCGCGCAGCCTGGCCATCGCCGAGGTGGCGGTGAGCCCGCTGCCGACGCCGTCGCCGACGACCAGGGCCAGCCGGCCGCCACCGACCGCCACCGCGTCGTACCAGTCGCCGCCGGCGGCCTTGGGCCGCCCGGCCCGGGAGTAGCTGCCGGTGACCCGCGCGCCCGGCAGCAGCGGCAGCGAGGTGGGCAGCAGGACCTCCTGGGCGGCCCGGTCGACGACGTCGGGGGCGACCACCTCGGCCGGGTGCTCCTGCAGCAGCACCAGGACCCCCGGGCGGTCGGACGGGTCCAGCCGCGTCAGCGTCACCACCGCGGGCACGCCGTCGGCGGCGCCGGACAGCACACTGGGGCCCCGGCCGGCCAGCACGTCGGCCACCAGGTCCGCCAGCGGCCGGCCCGCCACCGTCGGCAGCGCGGACCGGGCCCGACCGGCGGCGTTGGCCCACCGCAGCTCCGGGGTCGCCGAGTCGTCGCGGACGAACCACCAGACGACGACGGGCGCCGCCTCGAGCGCGGTGGTCAGCGCAGGCAGCTCGGTCGGACGGGGGCTGCCCGGGACGCCGTTCATCTGGGCTCATCCCACCCGAACGCCCAGGACCCGGCAACCGCGACGGGGGTGCCGTCGGGCACGTCGGTCGGGCGGGCCACCCGGGGGTGCGGGAGGATGGACGACGGCCGCCGAGCACGGGGCGGCCCCCACGCGCGACAGGACACGACAGGAGCACACGACGGATGGTCGACTCGACGGCCGCCGCCTCAGGCGAGCGGCGCACGGAACGACTGGAGCTCCGGGTCCCGACCTCCCGGACCCAGCTGCCCGCGGTGCGGGCCATGGCCGGTGACCTGGCGATGCGGATGGACTTCGACCTCGACGCTGTCGAGGACCTCCGCCTGGCCGTCGACGAGGCCAGCGCCACGCTGGCCTCGGTGGCGAGCCCCGGCTCGGCGCTGACCGTGGTCTTCGAGGCGGCCGCCGGTGGCCTGCACATCGACGCCTGGGTGCCGACCGCCCCGGGCACCGACGTCCCCCGCGACGGGTTCGGCTGGGCGGTGCTGCACACCCTGGTGGACAGCGTCGACGCCGGCCCCTCCACCCAGGCGGCCGTGCCGGCCGGTGACGGCTCCGAGGGCGCGGTCGCGGTGATCACCTTCGAGAAGCACCTGCCCGGGCCGCTGAGCCGCGCCACCGGTGACGCCGACTCCGACCTCTCGGTCCTGCGGTGACCCGGTCGGCTGCCACCGACACCCCGGCTGCCGACCCGACCGTCGACGACGACACGGCTCAGGCCGACGACGTGACCGCCGGGGCGCCGCAGCCCCGCGGTGAGGCCCACCCCACCGAGGCCCTCCCGACCGAGGCCCTCTCCACCGAGGCCCTCCCCACCGAGGACGTCCCCACCGACGGGGACGGCCCGGGCGACACCGCCGCGGACGCCTCCGACGACGACGCCCTCGCCGACCTGCTGCCGCCGGACGCAACGGACGTGCCCGTCTCCGCCACCCCGGCCACCGACGCCGCCCAGGCCGCACCGGCCCCGCCGCTGTCGGACAACCGGAAGCGGGCCGAGCGCACCGCGCCGCTGTTCGTGGAGCTCGCCTCGCTGGAGCCCGGCGACCCCCGCCGGGAGCGGCTGCGGGAGATCCTCGTCGAGGAGCACCTGCCGCTGGTCCGGCACTTCGCGCGCCGGTTCAGCAACCGCGGGGAGCCCTTCGACGACCTGCTGCAGGTCGGCACCCTGGGCCTCATCGCCGCGATCGACCGCTTCGACCCCACCCGGGGTGTGGAGTTCCTGTCCTTCGCCGTCCCCACCATCACCGGGGAGATCAAGCGGCACTTCCGCGACCAGGGCTGGTCGGTGCGCGTGCCGCGCCGGCTGCAGGAGCTGCACCTGTCGCTGAACGCCGCCGTCGGCGAGCTCGCCCAGAAGAACGGCCGCGCCCCGAACCCCTCGGAGCTCGCCGAGCACCTGGGCATCCCGCGTGCCGAGGTCCTCGAGGGCCTCGCCGTCGCCAACGCCTACCGCAGCTCGTCGCTGGACGAGCGGCTCTCCGGCGAGGAGGACTCCCCCACCCTGGCTGCCACGCTGGGCCAGGAGGACGCCGCGCTCGAGGGCGTGGAGTACCGCGAGTCGCTGCAGCCGCTGCTGGCCACCATCCCGGCCCGCGAGCGCCGCATCCTCATCCTGCGGTTCTTCGGCAACATGACCCAGTCCCAGATCGCCGCCGACATCGGCATCTCCCAGATGCACGTGTCCCGGCTGCTGTCCCAGACGCTGGCCAAGCTGCGCGAGGGCCTGCTCAAGGACTGAGGAGGACCCCGTGCCCCTCACCGACACCGGCCCGGCCCCTCGCGGGGGCCGGGCCGGTGTCGTGTGTGGGTGCTACTGCCCCTGGTAGCCCTGGGGCGGGCCCTGCTGCCAGCCGGGCGGGGGGCCCTGCTGGCCCTGCGGCTGGCCCTGCGGCGGGCCCTGCTGCCACTGCTGCTGCGGACCGCCCTGGCCGTAGGGCGGCGGCGGGGTGGGCCGCTCGTCGGCGTCGTCGACGCCGTCGCCGTCCCGGTCGCGGTTGCGGGGGTCGGCCGCGGCGCCGGCCTCCTTGACGTCGGCGGTCAGCTCGGACAGCGACGGCGTGCTGGGCACCTCGGGGTGCGGCATCGAGGGCTCGCTGTCGGCCAGCGTGCTCATCGCCACGTGCGCCTCGGGCTGGTCGGCGGCCCGGGGCACCCGGGACTCGAACCAGTCGGTGGTGTCCAGCGTCTGGGCCGGTGCCGACGCGGGCGCGGACTCCTGGGCGTCGACGTCGAGCCACGACCGGCGCGGCTCGCCGTCCTTGCCACCTCCGCGGCCGGCGCCGCCCATGTTCGCCAGGCCCTCCAGGGCCTGGGAGAACTCGCTGGGCACGATCCACATCTTGTTGGCGTCGCCCTGCGCGATCTTGGGCAGCGTCTGCAGGTACTGGTAGGCCAGCAGACCCTGGTCGGGCTTGCCGTCGTGGATGGCCTGGAAGACCGTCTCGATGGACTTGGCCTGCCCCTGCGCCTGCAGGAAGAGGGCGGCCCGCTCACCCTCGGCGCGCAGGATGCGGGACTGCCGCTCGGCCTCGGCCTCGAGGATCGCCGCGGTCTTGTGGCCCTCGGCGGCGAGGATCTGACTGGCCTTCTGGCCTTCTGCGGTCATGACCGCCGACTGCCGCTGGCCCTCGGCGGTGAGGATGGTGGCGCGCTTGTCGCGGTCGGCGCGCATCTGCTTCTCCATCGAGTCCTGGATGGACAGCGGCGGGTCGATGGCCTTGATCTCCACCCGGGCGACCCGCAGACCCCAGGGGCCGGTGGTGCCGTCCAGGACCGAGCGCAGCTGGGAGTTGATGCCGTCGCGGCCGGTGAGGGCGCCCTCGAGGTTCAGCCCACCGACGACGTTGCGCAGCGTCGTCGTCGTCAGCTGCTCCATGCCGGTGATGTAGTTGGCGATCCCGTAGACGGCCAGCCGCGGGTCAGTGACCTGGAAGTAGACGACGGTGTCGATGCCGACCTGGAGGTTGTCGGCGGTGATGACCGGCTGGGGCGGGAAGGAGATGACCTGCTCGCGGAGGTCGATCGTCGCCCGGACCCGGTCGACGAAGGGCACCAGCAGTGCCAGTCCCGGGGAGAGCGTGCGGCTGTAGCGGCCCAGGCGTTCGACGACCTTGGCCTGCGCCTGCGGGACGATCGTGACGCTCTTGGCGAGCACGACCACCACCAGGACGGCGATCACGAGCAGGACGATCAGTGCTGCTGACACGGGGCTTGTGCTCCTGACGTCGGTGGACGGTCAGCTTGATCCTGCCCGGTCCCGTTCCGGGAGGCCACCCACGGTGACCCGCGGCCGCCGCGGTGCAGGTGCCGCCGTCAGGCGCGGGACACGTAGGCGATGGGCCCGGAGATCTGCACGATGCGGACGACCTGGCCGACCTCGTAGGTCTCGCCGTCGAGCTGGGTGCGGGCCGACCACTCGTCGTGGCCCATCCGGACCTGCCCGGACTCACCGTCGACGCGCTCGCTCACCTCGGCGGTGCGCCCGACGTACACCTCGACGCCGTCGACCTGTTCCGGGGTGCGGGAGGTCAGGTGGCGCTTGGCGACCGGCCGGACGCCGACGATCAGCGCGAGGCTGACGACGACGAAGCCGACCAGCTGCAGGGCGAGGTCGTCCGTCAGCAGCGCCACGCCCATGCCGCCCAGTGCGCCCCCGGCGAGCATGAGCAGCACCAGGTCGAGACTGGCCAGCTCACCGGCGGTGAGCAGCCCCGCGGCGATCAACCACAGCAACCAGGACACGTCCCGAGTCTGGCACGCCCTGGCGGGGTCGGTCGGGATCCGAGCCGGGTCCGTGCCGGACCCGGTGGCGGGGCGGTCGGTCCCCGGCGTGGTTCCCGCGTCGTAACCTGGCTCCTCGTGCGCGACTTCCCCGCAGGCCGGCTCGCCGTCTGGGCGACCGCCTGGTTGACCGGCCGGACCAGCTACGACGAGGCCCTGGACGCCGTTGCCGGGCAGGAGACGGCGCACCGCGTCGTGGGGCTGCCCGGGGCCGACGCGGCGGTGCCGCTGGGGGTGGCACTGTCGGCGCTGCGGACGCTCGGTGAGCTGCGGTTGCGGCTGGTCCTGCCGGTGCCGGGCGACACCCGTGGGCTGCCGGCGGTGCCGGGGCTGGTGGCGACCGCACTGTCGGCCGGGCAGGCGGCGGTGGGCACCCGGGTCGCCCTGGTGCCCGAGGAGATCGGTGCGGAGGTGCTGTCGTGGACCGCGGTGGACCTGGCCGGCGCCCCGCCGGTGGCGCCTCCGGTGGAGGGCACGCTGCGGTCGGTGTCGGGCCAGCTGGACCTGGCGGTCGGCGACGCGGCCCGCACGCTGGCGGGCCTGGACCTGGCCCGGTGGAACCCCGAGGTGCCGACCCTGCTGGCCGGACTGGCGCGCACCACGCACGCCCCGGGTCTGCCCGAGGACCACGACCAGCTGGCCGCCTCGGTGCTCGGTCGGGCCCAGCGGCTGTCCCGGGTGCTGGACCTGGCGATGGCCGACGCGCCGGGTGCCGCGGTGAACACCACCCAGGCCGCGCGCCGCGACGCCGCGCTGCGCCCGCTGGCCGACGCCGTCCGCGAGGCGACCACCGCCGCCTACAACTGGGTCCCCCGCTGACCTGAGTCGCCGGCGCCTGAGTCGCCGGCGCCTGGAACGACCACGCACGAGGCCGCCGCCCGCCGGGCACCGCCGGTCGAGCGATGGGGAGGTGGGGTGGCCGCTTCGCCCACCGGGGTGGTGGCTCCCGGCTCAGGTCCCCGTCGTGCGGTGGGCACGCTCCTCGAGAGGACGGACGTGCCGGTGGCCCGGCTGACCCCCGGGCGGGCACACATCGGCAGACCGGGACCTGGACGGCACTCACCCATCGACCGAGTACGCGCGCCCGGCAGACCGGTGAGCACCCCCGGTCAGGGGGTGACGGTGGGTCTCAGGGTGGGTTCGATGTCGATGACGGTGTCGAGGTCGACCGGGTCACGGGGCGTCGCTCTGCTGGCGCCGGCACCCGGGGAACGGGTCGTCCTCCGCCTCGCTCGGCCACCTGTCATCCGGGGGGGCTCTGACGGTGCCGCTGGGGTGGCGTCGAGCCCGGGGAGGCGGGGTCCGACGACGATCTCGGTGTCGTCGGGGCGGAAGGTCCGGTAGCTGTTGTCGGGTTGCCGCTCGACGCGGAACCCGTGGTGCACCTTCGTGTGGTGACGCTCGCAGAGCAGCGCCGAGTTCTCCAGCGACGTGGGCCCGTCGTCGATCCAGTGGACGAGGTGGTGGACGTCGCACCAGTACTTCGGCGCCCCACACCCGGTGAAGACGCAGCCGCGGTCGCGGAGCTCGACGGCCTTCCGCAGGTGGGCGGGCACGATGCGGTGCGACCGGCCCAGGTCGAGGGGCTGGGAGTCGGGGCCCATCAGGACCCGGGTGACCTGGGAGTCACAGGCGAGCAGCCGGGCGCGCGCGGCAGAGACCTGGGCGCCCAGACCGAGGGTGGCGGCACCGGGCCCGGTGGTCGGGTCCAGCAGGTCCTCCAGCGGGACCACCACGGTGACCTGGGGCTTGCGCCCGCGCAGGGTGGGCAGTTCCCCTGCGGCCAGGTGCGTGTCGCACAGCTGCACGAGCGCGTCGGCGAGCTGCTGCGCGCGGGTGCGGCTGTCGCCGGCAGGTCGGTCGGCCTGCACGAGGGACTCCAACGCGGTCGCGACCTTCTCCCCGCCGATCGCGTCGAGCTGACCCCGGATGCCCCTGCTGCCGTCACCGTGGACGGGGAGGGTGAGCCCCCGGTCGGCGGTGGGGTCGGGCTCAGGGC
Source organism: Klenkia sp. AC732 (assembly GCF_979256525.1). Lineage (NCBI taxonomy): Bacteria > Bacillati > Actinomycetota > Actinomycetes > Geodermatophilales > Geodermatophilaceae > Klenkia > Klenkia sp. AC732. The sequence goes on from NZ_CEEDOS010000037.1 coordinate 45,937, forward strand.
CGTCGGGGTCCAACCGCGCCAGGTAGTGCCCGACGCCCAGCACGGTGTCCTGGTGGGTGCCGGCGGCGGCCAGAGCGGTCAAGGTCGCGTCGACCTCGGCCAGGTCGAGGCCCTCGGCATCGGCAGCGGCCCGTCGGTCGTCGGTGGCAATCTGGCCGAGTACGGTCACCTGGTCCGCCGTGATCGACCCGGACGCGAGCGCTGCGTCCGCGGCCGGCAGGTTCTCCAGCGACCGGCCGACGGCCACCAGCCGCTGTGCCGCAGCGCCGGACATCCGCCCGTGTCCCCGCAGCCACGACGCCATCGTCGTGTGACCGTCGATCTCCGGGAGCCCGGAGAGCTCGCCGTGGCGGACCGTGCGGGCGAGGGCCGCGTCGAGCTGGTTGCGCAGCGCCAGCAGCACCGGGAGACGCTCGTGCAGCTGGAAGCCGAACCGCGAGGCCTCGTCCCGCCGGGACAGGACGCCGGACAGAGCGGCAGCAGCCGCAGTCAGGTCGTCCACGAAGCCCTCCAGGTGTTCGAACGTGTGTACGAAGACTAACGGAGTCAGGCCGGGAGCGCCAGGGGAAGGCGCAGGTCAGCGCCCAGTCGTGGACATCGGCGACCAGTGTGGAGGGCGTGAGGCTGAGCCGTTCCGGTCGTACCGACAGGACCGGCAGACACCGACAACGGGGGGGCCGAGCCGAGGCGTTCGATCACGAGTCGAGCGGCCCAGACCAAGGCGTCCGAGCTGACCCCTGCGGACTCAGGAGCCCGGACGCGGGGCGCCCAGCCTCAGGCGCGGCGCGGCGCGGCGCGGCGCGGCGCGGCGCGGCGCGGCGCGGCGCGGCGGGGCGGGGCGGGGCCGGGCGGGGCAGGGCCGGGCGGGGCAGGGC